>QKAV01000171.1 GCA_003247185.1 Crocinitomicaceae bacterium | reverse complement strand
TCCAGCGCTCCAATAATACAGGCAGTTCAACTTCAAGAAACTTGATGAGAGAAACGAGTTTTGCCAGTTTCTCATTTAGCTGAGGAGTGGAGTCAGTGCGTTGTTCCAGTATTTCCGTATATAGCTCACCGATTTTATAAATGCTGGTCAATTGTTCTTTTGTGCGCTCTTCCATGCGATCTAGTGCGATCCTGAAATAACGTTTTCGTTCTCCCGGTTTTGTTATGTATTCTATTTTCTCGAGCTTGAGAAGTCTGTTTATAGCATTGCTGGTAGCTCCTTTGCTGATGCTCAGAATGGTTTGAATTTCTTCAAAGGTGAGCTCAATAACATCCGTTATGATCAGCAGACCTATAATGCGGGATTCCACAGGAGAAAAACCAGAATTACTTCGATCTATAAACACACCATAACGTTCGATTAACTCCCTTTGTTTATCCGTGATAACAATTTCTCGTACAACCTCATCTGACATGTTGCAAATATAGCTATCTGTTGTTTTACTCAGGAACCTTAAACCTACCTTTTGACATGGGGTCAGTATTTAGAGGTAGCTAATATATAAATTACGTTAAAATTTAGTTCTCTTATTGCAGAACTAAAAAAACCAATTACATTTGTACCGTTATGGCAGCAATAAAACTTTCAGAAAAGCAAAAGGAACTCATTGAAAAATTGGGGATCATGCTGGAGCGCTCCGGTACTACGCCTGCCCAGGCCAGAATTATTGCCTTATTAATGATTTCAGATCGTGTCGAACTTAGTTTTGATGAGATTCGTGAAACATTGCAATTGAGTAAGAGTGCAACCAGTAATGGTTTGAATACACTTTTAATGGCTGACAGAATTACCTACACTACCAAAATGGGGGATAGGAAGCGGTACTTTAAAAGTAAGATGGCAACCCTGGGAACTGATTTTGAAAAACAATTCAATCAGTTGGTTAAGGTAAAGGAGATCTTTCAGGAAATTCTGGAAAACAGAACCAAAGAAACGCCTGAATTCAATGATAAGATGGCGAAATTGATTGATTTTCTGGATTACTTTCAGCAAGAATTTCCAGCCCTCATGAAAAAATGGGAAACACGCCAGTAGGAAAAAAATTTACTCCTATTGGTTCTTTTAATACAGAACTAAGTGAATATTAATAAACTAAATAAAATGAAAAGAACAGCACAAGTGATTGGAATTTCAATTCTGGCACTGGTTCAGCCAGCTCTGGCACAGGACGGTGGCGCATCAATGTCTCTTAAACAGTGCATTGAGTACGCATTGGTGAATCACACCTCCACGCAGATCTATCAAAATAACCTGGATATTGCGAAAAGACAGAATACGGAAGGGATGTCTTATTATCTTCCTCAGGTTAATCTGTCTGCTTCATTGGACGACAACATCAAGCGCCAGACAACTATTATTCCTGCCGGGGCTTTTAGTCCGGTTCCCCTTGAAGTCCAATTTGGTAACCAATACGCAAGTACATTAATAGGTCAGGTGGATCAGGTTATTTACGATCAAACTCTCATTAATTCTATTCGAGCTTCACGTATGAATGTTGAGCTTTCGGATTTGAAGCTGGAAAAGAACGAAGATGATATCATTTACAATACGTCACTGGCCTATTATAATGTACTGATTCTTCAGGAGCAATTGAAATTGACGAAGGAAAATGAGGCCCGGATTGCGCAGCTGATGGATGTTCAAAAAGTACAGTATGAAAATGGCTTGATGCGGGAAACTGATTACAAGCGGGTAGTTGTCAACTACAATAATATTACATCTCAGGTAGAGTTGCTGGAAATGAATCTAAAGATGGCACTTTCCAATCTTAAAAATATGATTGGTATGGAAAGCGGTGCTCAACTTACCATTTCAGATGATTTTAATTTTGAGACGGATGTTCCCAAACCGTCTATTGGAAACATAGATGTTTCTCAGAAAGCAGACTATAGAATCCTGGAAAAAAGTATTGAATTACAACAAATTGATCTGAGCAGAAAACGCGCACAAACACTGCCGAATATTACTGCTTATGCCCGTTATGGAGCAAATGCCTATAGCAATGATTTTAATACTGCATTCGATACCTGGTTTGATTTCTCAGCCGTCGGTCTGAAATTGAGTGTCCCTGTATTCAGCGGTATGCGTCGCTATAGCCAGATCAAACAAGGTGAATTGAACCTCGAGAATGCTAAAGAGAATTTGATACTGAATGAGCGTGCTCTTTCGTTGCAACTGGAAAATTCTCAGACCAAACTTTCCTCTTCTTATGTGAATCTAAAGATTACAAAAGAAAACATGGAGCTTGCAACTGAAGTCTATGATATGACGAAACAGCAGTATCAGCAAGGTGCAGTCGGACTGTCAGATTTTTTGAATGCGGACTATGCTACTAAGGAAGCGCAAGCCAATTATATCAATTCACTACTGAACTATTTTATCGCTCGTGTAGAGATAGAACAATCGAAAGGAACATTAAAAGAATTTGTAAACAATCTATAAAAACAAAATGAAAAAGGTAATCACAATAAGTGTAGTTGTAGTTTTAGCCGGATTAATTGGTTGGAAGCTTTACAGTAATAAGCAGGTAATCAATGAAAAAAATAAACCGGTTGATCGTTCTTCGATTGCAGTTCCGGTAACACTTGCGGCTGTAAAATCCGGTGAAATAAGCGGGAAATTTTCACTGCCGGCAGTATTGGAACCAAATGAGGAGGTGGATATCACACTAAATACGTCGGGAAAAGTAAAGAGCCTCAATTTTGATCTGGGCACAAAAGTGCGAAAGGGACAGGTAGTTGGAGTAGTGGACACTGACCTGAAAGGAATTAATCTGAAAAATGCCGAACTGCAGGTGAGTAAATTGAAAAAGGATTATGACCGGGTAAAGGAACTGTTCCGAGGGAATGCAGCTACACAGGTAGAATTGGATAATGCCCAATTCGCGTACGAGAATGCGCAGTTTCAGGTAGAATCCTTAAAACAGCAGATTTCAGATGCCAGCCTCGTTTCTCCTGTTAATGGTATTGTTACTGAAAAATATGTTGAAACAGGAGAGTTTATAAATACAGGCGGTAAAGCAGCACACGTTGTAGACATTTCTAAGATGAAGACTTTTGTAAAAGTCAGTGAAAAAGATGTTTACCGATTGAAAGAAGGAATGGAGGTGAAAGTAACATCTGACTTGTTTGCGGATCATCCGATGACCGGTAAGATCAGATACATCAGCCCGAGCGGTGACCGGAATCACAATTACCAGGTAGAAGTAGTTGTGGAGGGAGCTGATCTTAAACAATTGAAAGCAGGAACTTTTGTATTGGTAGAATTTGATGTGAAGAGTACGGATAATGTACTTCAGATTCCAAAGAAAGCTCTTATAGAGGGAGTTACAAATCCTACTGTTTATGTGGCAAAAGAGAACAAACCCGTACTTAAGAAATTGGTCTTAGGTAGAGATTTGGGAGAAAACATTGAAGTATTGAAAGGATTGAGTGAGGGCGAATTGGTGATTGTCTCAGGACAAATCAACTTATCCGAAAATTCAATCATCAAACAAATTAAGTAGTTATGTCAATTACAGAGTTATCAATAAAAAGACCCTTGCTCATCCTCGTGATCTTTTTCACGTTGATCTTGTTCGGGTTTATGAGTTATAAAAGTCTCAATTACAACTTGCTTCCGAAGTTGGAGACAAACATGATTACCGTTGCAACGGTTTATCGCGGAGCATCTGCTGATGAAGTGGAAACATCGGTGACGAAGTTCGTGGAAGATGCGGTTTCTTCTATTGAAGGTGTGAAACACGTTCGATCAAATTCCATGGAAGGTGTATCAACGATCATCATTGAGTTGAAAGACGGAACAAATACGGTTACGGCACAATTGGATGCGGAAAGGAAGATCAATCAAATCCGGTCAAGCTTACCGGATGATATAGATGATCCGGTTGTAAATCGCGTAAATCCTGAGGAATTACCCGTATTGCGATTGAGTGCTTCCGCTAATGTGGAGCCAACTGAGTTGTACGATCTGATTGATCAGCAGATTAAACCTGTTCTGTCAAATGTATCCGGTGTGGGTTCCGTAAACCTTATCGGTGGAAATCAACGCGAAATCAAAGTGGAATTTGACAATGATAAGTTGACTACATACGGTATGACAGCATCGCAGATTAATCAGATCATTGCCGCTTCCAATATCTCTTATCCGGTGGGAAATGTAGACGATTCGGAATTGAGAATGAGTCTTCGTCTGGATGAAAAATTCAAGTCCCTGGATGATCTGCGAAATCTGATTATCAGACAGACCTCGGACGGAAGTCGCGTGTATTTGAAAGACGTGGCAACTGTGACGGATTCACAGGCAAAAGAAGAAAAAATCAACCGCGTAAACGGAATGCCGGGTGTTGGTATTGAGATCGTAAAACAAGCAGATGCCAACACGGTGGATGTCAGTGATTTCGTGAAGGATAAACTGGACGAGCTGAAGGAAATGTATAAGGCTAAAGGACTGGATTTTGAAATAGCGGTCGATCAGTCTTTGTATACCCTGGCTTCAGCAGATGCGGTAATGCATGACTTAATACTGGCGGTATTTATTGTAGCCTTCGTGATGCTCCTGTTTTTACACAGTGTCAAAAGTTCCTTCTTCGTTCTGGTGGCTTTGCCATCTGCAATGATTCCTACGTTCGTAATGATGTACATCTTCGGGTTCTCATTAAACCTGATGACCCTAATGGCTTTGTCTCTGGTTGTAGGGATTCTTGTGGATGACAGTATTGTAATCCTGGAAAACATCTTCCGCCACATGGAAATGGGGAAAGACAGACGCAGAGCTGCTATTGAGGGACGTTCGGAGATCGGATTTACGGCTGTTGCAATTACACTGGTGGACATCGTGGTGTTTGTGCCGATGGCCGTTGCTGGAGGGATGATTGGTAATATTTTGCGTGAATTCTCTTTGGTGGTTGTGTTCTCAACGCTGATGAGT
>QKAV01000123.1 GCA_003247185.1 Crocinitomicaceae bacterium | reverse complement strand
GGGCGGCCCAAATGACGCATACGCGCTTCTATAAAATCTAAAAAGGATTTTCCGGAGATAGGTGTGTTTGGCCCTTTCATGTTCGGATCGTAAAACTGTGTCTTAAAGGCCTGGATCGCCTTCATTTTTCTTTCGAAGTATGGAGTTGCATCCACCACGAAATCAGGTTCGTGGTAATAATCCTGGATGTAATGATACAATGCCTGCGGTCGGTATGCTTCCTGCGCGGTTCCTTCCCATTCCGTCTCAATCTTGATCAATCCCGAATAAAATGCAGCTTCACTCACCAGTTTAGCAGCTCTGCCATGATCCGGATGACGATCACTGATCGCATTAGCCAAAACGATCTTTGGTCTGAATCTGCGAATCTGCTCGATGATCAATCGCTTGTTCTCCTCATTGATCTCAAAGAAACCATCCGCCATCTTTAAATTAACCCGTACACTCAGGTCCATAATAGCTGATGACACTTCTGCTTCTTCGTAACGCGTTTCAATCGTGCCTCTTGATCCCAGTTCGCCCTGAGTAAGGTCAATTATCCCTACCTTATATCCCTGCTCAATGTGGTGCATAAGCGTTGCAGAAGCAGACAATTCCACATCGTCCGGATGCGCCGCAAAAGCTAAAATATCCAATTCCATCATTCCAGTTCGTTTTGCTTTTTATACGCTCTGTTTCGCACAGCAGCGATTATTGTAAAGAGGATAAAAGAACCTACTATTATAAAAAGGTAATTCGGAATTTTCCCCAATCCTTCTCCCTGTGCATACGAGTGCAACCCTACCAGGTAGAAGTTCACACCGAAGAAGGTAAAAATAATTGACGAATATCCCCACATACTTACAGCGTTAAAGAGGAATTTACCTTTCATTCCAGGTATAAACCGCAAATGAAGAATCACCGCATATACCAAAACAGCTACCAACGCCCATGTTTCTTTCGGGTCCCATCCCCAATAACGACCCCAGGATTCGTTCGCCCAGATACCACCGAGAAAAGTACCTATCGTTAACATAAAAACTCCTATCGTCATCGTCATTTCAGATACATAAGTTAATTCACTGATGTGGGCGGAAACCAACTTCCCGTTGTTCTTCCCTCTGAAGATATACAACAGTAAGTTTAATATTCCCAAAATAGCTGAAATCCCCAATGGCCCGTAACTTCCTGTAATAATAGCAACGTGAATCATCAACCAGTATGATTTTAATACCGGCTGCAATGGCGTAATCTGTGGATCCATCAGATTCAACTCGGTTACGAATACCATTAGAGAGGCCAGGATGGCGGTTCCTGCAAGAATCACCATATTCTTCTTGCTAAAGATCAGTCCAACCAACATAGTTACCCAGGCAATGAATACCACAGCCTCATATCCGTTACTCCATGGCGCATGACCTGAGATCATCCAACGCATGTAAATTCCGTAACCATGATAAGCAAAAATGACAATAGTAATGCCTGTTAATACACGAACTGTCCATTTAAATGAACTTTCCAGTCTCACTTTCTGCGCGGTAAAAATCCGAATAAAGAAGATGATCAGTAACAGAACACCAATAATCAAATAAGAGCGATACGTATTCTTAAACACGTTCATTTTATTGTAGCGCACTTCCAGCTCTTTATCCGGTGCAATATCTCCGGCTTCGCTGTACTGGAACTCCTTCAATACATTCAGTGCTGCTGTTGCTTTGGACCAGTCTTTCGTTCCTGCAGATGCAGAATCCAATGCAGCCAGATAGCGGATTCCTTTCTTGATCCCTGAAGTATCTACCTGTAACAATTCTATTGTTAGCGGAGAATACCAGTTCTTCTTCGGATCTTCTTTCAAAGGGATCAGCTTCATGTATCTCCATGAAAAAATAGATTGCATGATTTCAAATCGCTCTCCCAGTTTGATCAATTGCTTATCATACTCATCCCTTTTGGACTCCTGACGCTGGAATGCTTTTTCATAATCCGATAACAATATGAAATTTCCGGTCTGATCCACCAGTCCGTTATAAGATACGTACCCATCTTTTGCTCCGGTCTTTTCTCTCAACCCTCCTTTTGAAGAAACATAGATCATTGGAACTGTCATCCAGTAATCCGGATGCATGTGCATCGACATGATAGTCTGCACGGCATTGTAATCTTCAAACGTATTATCTCTGTGAATCTTACGTAACAACTCATCGCACATGGTATGGAGCGGACTAATCCGTCCGTTGTAATCCTGAACCAGTAGGGTCGCGATTTCATCGCTGTGTTCTTCCGACATGACGCGATACTTATCCTTCCCGGCCAGCGGTTCATCCATCGCAGCATGATCAACTGCATGATCGTGATTATGCAGTTCCTGAGAGAATCCCGGTAAAGCGATCACCATTAAAATGGCCATCATGGAGTTATTCATCAGATTGCGACGTTTTTCAGCGGTTTTTTTCACCAGTCCGTTCAATTCGCGAAAACGGTTACCCGGCATAAAGAGTGATAAAAGCATCCCAATACTCATCATTAAATACCCCAGATAGGTAATATTTGTTCCCCACCAATCGTGATTAACACTTAAACGCGTACCACTTTCATCCGGTTCGTAGCTCGACTGGAAAAAGCGATAGCCTCTGTAGTCCATTACATTGTTCATGAATATTCGCTGATCTCGCTTGTAATTGCGTTCGTTATCAATGATTGTTACTTCACTGGCAAATGAAGAGGGTGAATCAGAACCCGGGTAGCGGTCCAACTGAAAATCACGGCACATTATCGCAAATGGCAGATCAATTCTGGTAGAACCATACTCCATTTCATAAGTCAATCCATTTAATTCAAACACCTGATGATCCGGAATAGCATCCTTGCCTCCTTTCAATTCAACACGCTCTGATTTATCTCCGTCCTTCACTTCAACAATCAAATAATCCGCCCCCATATTTTTACGTGCGGCTTTAATGCGAACTCTTGCGGTATGCTGTTTTAAACCTTTAAATACAAACTGAGAGCCTCCGATCGTATAAAGCCTTCCTGCCTGCAATCGGAAAATGGTATCCTTTGGAATCTTAATTGCCAATGAATCCAGTCCTGCCGGATTCATACGGTCTTCAGGTCGCAACTGGGACATATCCAGATATTGTCCTTCTACTTGTGAAATAGCATTGACATTGTTTCCGTCTCTTTTCAAGCTAAGAATAGTTGCCGCGTTGGCGTTGTAGCCGGCAGTGATCCCTCCAAGATCCACCACTTCATCATCCAACAAGAAAAATGGCTGTCCCTGAATCACAAATTCCAATCCGGAACCTTTTATCGTATCTGCAGTTACCAATGAATCAATCATATTTTTCTGATAATCCACATAACTGATCTCAATTTCGCTTTGATGCCCCGGAAAATCCACATCTATCGAGAAATCATTGTTCGTCACTTCAGATAAGTACATTTCACGTGAAAGCGTATATTGTTTTTGGCCATCATTGATTCGAAACCATAGGTTCGGTGTAGATGAATAGATAAAATTCGCTTGCTGTCCTTCTTTGATAATCATCAACCCCTCAAAACTTACATACCGCGTTATTGCCGCCCCGATCATGATCACGATAAATGCAACGTGAAACATCAATACTGCGATCTTCTCGCGCTGGAACATATTGTAACGGAAAATGTTGACGATCATGTTGAAGGTCAGATAAACCATTAGAAACTCAAACCATTTTGCATTGTACACCAGAATCTTTGCCGTTTGAATGTCATAGATCGACTCTAAAAAAGTTGCGGTTCCGATTGCTAAAAAAAAGATGGTGAGTCCGACAGTCATCCAACGCATCGAAAAGAAGGATCGAATTAGTTTATCCATTTTAAAAATTTGTACAAAGATAACGACTACCATGGTATTATTTCCGTGAAAAAACTATAATATCCTTTTATGATTTTTCGTTTACCCCCTCTGAGAAATCTCAATTTGTTTAACTTTATGTCACTATACAAGTAGAAACGCACGACCATGAAAAAATTCATTAAAAAATTCTTCAAGTGGACAGGAATCACTTTGCTGTTTTTGATCATCCTGATCATTCTTGTCCCAATCCTGTTTAAAGATCAAATCAAGGAGATGGTGATCAATGAAGTAAACAAGACCCTTACGGCCAAATTAGAGTTGGATGATTTTGATCTGACGTTTCTTTCTACCTTCCCGAATGTAACGGTGGAACTGATTGGTGCCCGCTTAACAGGTACCGGTGATTTTGACGGAGTGAAGCTAGCCGATATCAAACGTGTGGAAGCACATGTCGGATTATGGGATGTTATTTCAGGAGATCAAATCGAGATCGACGAAGTGCACATTTACGACCCTTCCTTTGATGTACGTGTTTTACAGGACGGACGTGCCAACTGGGATATCGTAAAGCCGGATTCCTTAATGACAGAGGAAGAACAGGCTGAACCTTCTAATTTCAAGTTATCGCTGAAAGAATACAGTATCAATAACGCGAACGTTGTCTATGACGACCGCGCCTACAACATGTACGTTAAACTGGACAGCTTGAATCACACCGGAAAAGGAGACCTTACAGCAGATATCATCGATTTTGAGACAACAACGGACATGTCAAAGATGTCTTACCGCATGGATGGTATTGATTACCTGACGGAAGTAATGACAGATGCAAAAGTGAACATCAAAATGGAATTCACGGATAAGAGTTCAAAATTCACCTTGCAGGAAAATTCCGTTAAGCTAAATGCAGTGGAATTATCCATAGATGGCTTCTACGAAATGTTTGATGATCGCGACGAAATGGATTTGAAACTGGACGCATCACAATCCGACTTCAAAGACCTCTTGTCTTTGATACCGGCATTCTATACCGAAGGGTATGAGGGAATGCTGGCTTCCGGAAAAGTAGCCATAAATGGAGAGGTAAAAGGTGAGATGACAGAAACAGCTTTACCGGGATGGGATTTTGGAATGAAAGTAGCGAACGCTTCGATCAAATATCCTGATCTTCCGGGTAAGATCACAAACATTCAGGTCGATGCCGGATCTAAATTCCCGGGAGGAAGTAACCTGGATAAAATGACAGTGGACATCCCTAAATTCCATGCAAATCTTTCGAAGAATACGCTGGATGCGAACCTGTTTATGAACAACATCATGACCGATCCGTACTTAAAGTCGAAAATTCTGGCAAAACTGGATCTTTCCACTTTAAAAGATTTCGTCCCAATGGGTGAAGAAAAGTATACAGGTCGCCTGGATGCGGATGTAAACATCAAAGGACGCATGAGTGATCTGGAAAAAGGTGATTTCGAGAAATTCACCGCGGAGGGAGTATTGCAACTGTACGACATGTTGTATCAATCACCTTCCACTCCGGATGACGTGAACATCAAAAAGATGAAATTCACGTTTGCGCCGCAACAACTCACACTAAATGAACTGGATGCAAAAATGGGGTCATCCGATTTCCGAATGGATGGAGCCGTGGATAATTATTTCGGTTACATGTTACGCGATGAAACATTGAAAGGAAACTTCAATTTCAACAGTAATTATATCGATGCGGATAGATTGATGTCCGGTTACGATAATGGCGAAAGTACAAGTACGGAAACCGAAGCTCCTGCCAGTTCAAGCGAGGAAGCGATCCTTATACCGGGAAATATTGATTTTGCATTAAACACAAATATCAATAAGTTGCGTTACAACAACCTGGATTTTGAAAAGATCAATGGCCGTGTAACACTTAAAGAAGAAGTTGCCTCATTGGAAAATCTTACGATGAAAGCAATGGGAGGTACTGTAGGTCTGCGTGGTAGCTATGATACAAAGGACCATGTCAAACCGAAGTTGGATTTCGGATATAATTTAGCAGATATTGATATCCAAACCTTAGCGAAGAACTTCCTGACAGTCGGTAAACTTGCCCCAATTGCAAAATATGCGAATGGTAAAATTTCATCAAACTTTGACATGCAAAGTGATCTGACTCCTTCGTTCGAGCCGATTTTGAGCAGCTTGTCCAGTATCGGAGACATCACATCCAAAGCACTTCACATCAAGGACATTAAACTGTTTGATAAGATTGAGAAAGTGACCAAGCTGGATAACCTGAACAATCAAACTTTGAAAGACTTTAAAACGAAGTTCTCCGTTCAGGATGGAAAAGTAACCTTACTACCGTTTATTACGAAAATTGGCGGAATGAGTACAAGCGTATCCGGTTACACTACACTGGATCAACAACTAAACTACAACTTTAAAATGGACGTGCCGAAGGAAAAAATCCCGGCTTCCATGGTGAAAGAAGTGGAATCAGCGATGAGTAAACTGAATGCTTTGGTACCGAAACTGGATATCGGAAAACTTCCTGATTTCATCCCTGTAAACGTGATCGCAACTGGTGACACAAAAGATCCGAAGATCACAACCGACTTTAAAGAGGCTATTCTTAAAGCGACTGGTGATTTCAAAGACAACCTGATCAACAGTGTAACACAAACCGCCAAAGATACGGTCAAAGCAATTGTGAATGACAAGATCGATGACGCTAAAGAAGAGATCGAAAAACAAAAGCAAAAAATTCTGGCGGATGCGCAGAAACAAGCGGACAAAGTTGTTGCTGACGCAAAAAT
>QKAV01000264.1 GCA_003247185.1 Crocinitomicaceae bacterium | reverse complement strand
CGATATTTTTTACAGCTGCGGAACCAATGGGATTGACGTATCTGTTAATAACGGAAAAGATTGGGCCGCATTTGCCGACGGAAATTACATCAGTATGGCTACATGGAATGGTTTCCTGATAGCCAGCGCTTCTAATGGTGAAATACATTTCTACAAATTAGCGCAGTAAAATGACAGCGGAAGAGATACTGGAAATCCTGGCCCCTCAATTCGAAGGCGATGTTAGCGGGCATGATATTTTTCATCTCAAAAGAGTTCTTGGGTTGGCACGTGAACTCCATAAAAAGGAAGGAGGCAATCTATTGCTCATTGAGTATGCTGCTGCCCTTCACGATCTGGATGATCACAAGTTCAACGGAGGGAAACTTGATAGCGGTGGTGATATGTAAAGCGGATAGTTGACCGGGTTTCCTTCAAGGGGGCTAATACAAAAGTAGATGGTCTGGAAGAAAATAAAGAAGCCCAAATTGTACAGGACGCCGATCGTCTTGATGCAATCGGAGCCATTGGCATAGCGCGTACATTTGCTTACGGAGGCTTTAAACAACAGCAAATGCATCTACCCGATCTTCAACCGAAACTGCACGGTTCATTTGAAGAATATGCCAAATCAAAAACAACTTCAATCAATCATTTTCACGAAAAACTCTTACTTTTAAAAGATCGTTTGAATACCGATTCAGCGAAAAAAATTGCAGAGGAACGACACCAATTCATGGAGGAATTTTTGGATCGTTTTTATGCGGAATGGGAAGTAAAACTAAACTAACGAATGGGAGATATCGTTCTCGGGGTGGATGTTGGAGGTACCACCACAGATTTTGGCTATGTAAATAAATCAGGAGAGGTGCTTGCAGAATTCACCTTAAACACGCATGAATTAAATGATCCGAATGCCCTGATTCATGCTATTTGGAGGCAAACAAATGATTCAGGCTTTACAGATCGCCTGATTGGAATCGGTATTGGTGCTCCGAACGGGAACTTTTTTTCCGGGAAAATAGAATTTGCTCCCAATTTAAAGTGGAAAGGAATCATTCCTTTGGCAGATCTCTTTCAACAGCAATTTGGAGTCGAGGCTGTGCTTACCAATGATGCTAACGCGGCAGCACTTGGCGAAATGCTCTATGGAAACGCGCGGGATCTGAAAGATTTCGTGACGATTACACTGGGAACCGGACTTGGAAGCGGTGTCATTGTAAATGGCGAATTGGTATATGGCCATGATGGTTTTGCAGGAGAATACGGACATATCCGTGTAATTCCAAACGGGAGAATTTGCGGTTGCGGAAGAAAGGGATGTTTGGAAACTTATGTTTCTGCAACAGGAGTTATTCGTTCAATATCCGAATATACTACAGACTCCAGGTCAACCTCTTCCCTGCTGCATTTGGAAAAACCACATGCGGAAGATGTTTTTCAGGCAGCTAAGGATGGAGATAAATTTGCGCAGGAAATCATTGAACACACTGCGGAAATTCTTGGGTCTTCTTTAGCCGATTTCGCTTGTTTTTCGAGCCCTAAGGCTTATGTACTATTTGGTGGAATTGCTCAGTCCGGACAAGATTTTGCTGACAAGGTTAAAAATTATCTGGAACAGCATATTTTAAATATTTACAAGAATAAAATTGAGATCAGAATATCTACGCTTCATGACGTCAATGCGGCAATATTGGGTGCAGCATCACTGATCTGGAAAAACAGAAGCTAAAATGGTCAGAATCGTATTGGTTGCATTACTTGCTTTCTCTTCACTCTCTGCAATGGGACAAATCAGGGATTTGCAAAGAGCAAGTGACAAGGCCCGGACACAAGTCTCAAGAGAAGGTGAAAAAAAAATCCAACAACCTGCGATCGATTATACGCAATATGTTGATCCGTTTATCGGTACCGGGGGGCACGGACACACTTACCCCGGAGCAACTGTCCCATTCGGAATGATGCAGCTTAGCCCTGACACACGTTATGAGGGCTGGGACGGATGTTCAGGCTACCACTATTCTGATTCCGTGATTTACGGTTTCAGTCACACCCACTTAAGCGGGACAGGTGTTCCCGACTATGGCGATCTTCTAATTGTTCCGCAATCAGGAGCCAAAGCCAAAACAACACCGGGCTATCTCGACGCTTCCAAAGGATATGGGCATTCATTTTCGCATCAGGATGAAAAAGCATCTCCCGGATTCTATCAGGTAAATTTAAAAGAGTCAGGGATTCATGTTCGTCTTACTACCACCCAGCATGCCGGAATGCACGAATACACATTTGATTATTCGGAAGAAAATAAATTTATACTGATTGATCTGGATCACCGTGATAAATTATTAGCTCAGGACTTTGAAGTAATCAATAACAACGAAGTAAAAGGCTTCAGGATCTCTTCCGCATGGGCAAGCGAACAACATTTTTATTTTGATCTGGTTTGTTCAGTTCCCTTCGCAAAGGCGAAAATGATAACAAAACACGGTCAACACAAGTTACTCCTCCAATTCCCTTCGGAGACAAGTAAAATAATGATTCGGGTAGGTATTTCAGGAGTTGACAAAGAAGGCGCTGCTAAAAACCTGCAACAGGAAATGCCGGATTTTCAATTTGAAAAATACATGCTTGCTGCCAAAAACGACTGGAATTCGGAATTGAAGAAAATTGAAGCCAGTTCGTATGATGAAGAGACGATGACCATTTTTTACACGGGCTTGTATCACACTTTTCTTCAACCAAACCTGTGGAACGATGTGGACGGACGATACAGAGGTCGGGACAATGCAATTCATACCCTTCCGAAAAATGAATCACAGTACACCGTTTTTTCACTTTGGGACACATTCAGAGCAGCACATCCGCTTTATACAATTATCCAGCAAAAGAAAACAGAAGATTTCCTAAAGACATTTTTACGTCAATACAATGAAGGAGGAGACCTTCCGGTATGGGAATTGGCAGCAAATGAAACGGAATGCATGATTGGTTACAACAGCGTTTCCGTAATTGCTGATGCCTATATCAAGGGGATTCAACCACTGAATGGGCGTCAATTGTTAAGTGCCATGAAAGCTACCAGTCAATTTGATGAGCTTGGTAAGCGTCAATTTCAGGATCAGGGCTTTATCAGTTCCGGAGATGAACCGGAATCAGTTTCCAAAACGCTCGAATACGCTTACGATGATTTTTGTATCGCTCAAATGGCTAAGCTTTTAAGAGATAAAGGGACAGAGAATCAATACCGGTCAAGCGCTTTCAATTTCTTAAATGTATATGATCAGCGTACAAAATTCATGAGAGCCAGAGACGGAGCTTTCTGGCATGAACCTTTTGATCCTGCTGAAGTCAATTTCAACTATACAGAAGCAAATTCCTGGCAATATTCACTATTTGCACCGCACGCAATTGATGTGTTATCGGATCGTATGGGAGGAAAGGATTCTCTTGAAGCCTGGTTAGACCGATTGTTCACTACTAAAGCTGAACTTTCAGGAAGGCATCAGGCAGATATCACCGGATTAATTGGTCAGTATGCACATGGAAATGAGCCTTCTCACCACATGGCTTATCTCTACAATTACACGAACAACCCATCGAAGACGCAGAGTTACGTTGACGAGATTCAAAAGGAAATGTATGCACACGCACCTGATGGTTTGTCAGGCAATGAGGATTGCGGGCAGATGTCAGCATGGTACGTTATGAGTGCAATGGGGCTTTATCAGGTTACCCCAGGTTACGACTGGTATGATTTCGGAAGACCTAATCTTTCTAAAGCGATTATTCACTTAGAAAACGGTAACACACTGACTATAAATACAAAAAACAATTCAAGTGAAGCCAAATACATTCAAAAGGCTAGCTGGAATGGTACTACACTGGAGAAGCCTGGTATTACACATGCAGAGCTTATGAAAGGTGGGGAATTGGTCTTTGAAATGGGCAATTCACCTTCCGGAAATTTTAAAACTCCTTCTACTTCTTGCTACCAAAACAGTGATCTTGAAGCCAGTTATTTTGTGCAGGCTCCCTGGTTTGAAAACACGGAAAGAGTCTTTGAAAATTCAACACTGGTTTCCGTTGGGTCCGTATATACCAATGACAAACAGGTGTATTACCGCTATGCAAGTGATTCTATGGCATGGTTTACCTACGAAACTCCTTTCAGTATTACGCAAAGTGAACGCGTGGAAATCACAAACAACCGCCTTATTAAGAAGGCAGACTCTCCTGACAAAATGCAAATCATGTCCACCAACTGGATCGGAGGAAGCTTCATTAAAAGAGAGCCCGGGGTACATTTGGAATTAAAAACGAAGTACTCACCTCAATACGCAGGTTCGGGAGATGCCACATTAATCGATGGGATTCAGGGCGATAATGAGTTCCGCACGGGAGATTACCAAGGTTTCTACGCAAGCGATGTAGAAGCAATCGTTGAATTCGACAGCCTCAAAAACATTAGTAAAATAGGAATCAGCACCCTGCAGGATATGAAGTCCTGGATCTTCTACCCTTCTGAAATAGATATCGCTGTTTCGTACGACGGAAAAACCTTTACATCGATAGCAAAAAGTAAGGACTTCCCGAGCTTCATCGATTATGTCGGTCCAACGAACACAGATGTAATCGTACCCGTTAAACCAAAATCGGCCATTAAAGCATTCAGGATTATTGTAAAAAACTATGGCAAATGTCCTGATTGGCACTTAGGTAAAGGAAATGACACATGGTTGTTTCTTGATGAAATCATTTTCGAATAATAGTTCGGGAAACTTTTGGTAATTTAGGCCTCCGTTAATAAAAGAAAAACAATATGAAAACCAGAATTATTGCAGTATTAACCTTAATAACAATGTCTTTTGGCGTAAAAGCTGATGAAGGAATGTGGCTTCCTTTTATGATCGGCAGAAATTACGAAGACATGAAAAAGCACGGATTAAATCTTTCTGCAGAAGACATTTATTCCATTAACAACTCTTCATTAAAAGACGCCGTTATTTCTTTCGGTGGATTTTGTACCGGAGAAATCATTTCAGACAAAGGATTGATTTTAACAAATCACCACTGTGGATATGATGCCATAGCAGGAGCTTCAACAAAAGAGCACAATTATCTGGACAATGGATTCTGGGCTAAAGAGCATGGTCAGGAAATTCCGGTTCCGGGATTAACAGCAACTTTTATCATTCGAATTGAAGACGTTACTTCTCTGATTCAAAAAGAGCTGAATGAGTCTATGTCTGAAGAAGAAAGAGCTGCTAAAATCGCTGAAATAAGTAAGATTTTGGAAGACGATGCTATCAAAGGAACACATTACAAAGCTTTTGTGAGAGATTTCTTTGAAGGAAATGAGTTTTATCTTTTTGTTCAGGAGACATACCAGGATGTTCGTTTGGTAGGAACACCTCCGCAATCAAGCGGGAAGTTTGGTGGAGATACGGATAACTGGATGTGGCCAAGACATACAGCGGATTTCTCTATGTTTAGAATTTATGCAGGTGCGGACAATAAGCCAGCTGCTTATTCAGATGATAATCAACCTTTCATGCCTCGTCACTCCTTACCTATTTCCTTAAAAGGAGTTCACGAAAATGATTTTGCTATGATTATGGGATTCCCTGGATCAACGGATCGTTATTTAAGTTCTTATGGTGTTCGCCAGGCAATCACGTTGGAACAACCTAAACGCGTAGACGTCCGTGCGAAGAAATTGGAGATCATGAAATCTTACATGGATCAGGATGTTGCCGTTCGATTGAAATATTCATCTAAATATGCACAGGTAGCAAACTACTGGAAGTATTTTATCGGTCAGACAGAACAGGTTAAAAACAACGATGTAATCGGTAAAAAGCAAAAGCTGGAAGAAGAATATCAGAGTTACATGAGTAACAAGCGTGTTTCCTTCCCTGTGTTGCAAGCAATGGATGATTACTACAAGAAAACAGATCCTATTGTTAACATTAAAGTTTACCAATCTGAATTCATCTACACAGTAGATATGAACGTTTCTGCTTTTCGTTATAAGTTCTGGTTACAGGCTTTAGATGGCGGGGATGAGACAAGAGCAGGAATGTATGCTGCACGTTTGGGAATGATGACAAACGAGTTCTTTGAAAATGCAAACATGGAAATCGAGTCGGATATTTTGAAAGAAGTTCTGAAAATGTACATCAAAGACGTTCCAATGGACCAAATGGGGCCGATTACTAAAAAGATAGCTGCTAAAGGCGAAAAAGGAGTTGAAAAGTATGTGAAAGCAGTAGCAAAAAAATCAATCTTTGCAAACAAAGCTAAGTTTGAGGCATTCAACGCAAATCCTGATCGCAAAACTTTGGAGAAAGATCCTCTGTTTGTATTGATCATGGACATGGATGCGGCATATCAGGCTGCTACAGGTACAGAAGACATTAAGAAAGCTACGGATGCTTTGGATAAAGCCAATCGTTTCTTTGTTTCAGCTATCCGCGAAATGCAACCGAAGAAGTTATTCTATCCGAATGCCAATTCTACTATGCGTCTGACTTACGGGAATGTTCTTCCGTATGATCCGCGCGATGGCGTTTCTTACCACTATACGACAACTATTGACGGGATCATGGAGAAGGAAGACGAAAGCAATCCTGAATTCAATGTTGATCCTGTAATGAAAGAATTGTGGAAAAAGAAAGATTACGGACAATATGCGGATGCAAATGGTAATCTTACGGTTAACTTCCTTTCCAATAATGACATCACAGGAGGAAATTCAGGTTCACCTGTCATCAACGGCGATGGTCAATTGATCGGTACTGCATTTGACGGTAACTGGGAAGCAATGTCGGGTGACATCTTCTTTGAACCAAACATTCAACGTACGATTTCTCTTGATATCAGATACACTTTGTGGATCGTAGACAAGTGCTACGGTGCTACAAACCTGATCGAAGAGATGAATATCATTAAATAACTAAACAATCAAATCCCGGTGTAAAAGCCGGGATTTTTTTATCCGGAATTGTTGGGAGCTCTTATTTTCTTGCTGCTACTTATGTCGCCAGTATTCTATGCGATAGCCCAATACTATTACTCCAAAAGATACGAGCATTACTTCCTTGAAGGGATGTTTCCTCCTGTAAAATATTCCAGAGCCAACTTACTTGAAGCTTATGTATGTCTGGCTGCCCGAATGATCCAGATCTATCCAAAGGAAGCAAGGGAAAAAAATGCCTATCTGAACCAGTATTTCAAAACCCATTTCCCAAAACAAAAAGTAAACTATTTTGACTCACTGGTATACTCTTACCGTCACCCGGTCAGTATTGTCAGTATCACAAGATGGATGAGTAAACACCTTGTGAATCAGGCTGAGAAAGAAAAAGTGATCCGTTTTTTAGTTGGATTGGCAGTAACTGACGGTGCCATGACATCCAATGAAATGCGCCTGGTGAATACCGTTTTGAAGGACCTTGATGTTAACCAGTACACTTACGTGGAGATTTTGAAAGAATTCCATGTAATAGATGAAAAGAAAAAGACACAGGTATCCCAACTGGAATACCATCTTCTAAAAGCTGTAAAAACATTAGGCATTAACCTATCCGATGACATGGATGAAATCAAAAAGGTATATCGCATTCTGGTTAAGAAATATCATCCTGATCGATTGATAAATGCCTCTCAGCAGGAAGTCTTACAGGCTGAAGAGCGCTTTCTGGAAATTCAGAGTGCTTTTGAAATCATAGAGGCCTATAAAAAATCAGCCTAATTCATTTAACCACTTCATCGTATCAATTCCATCGGCATAATCGTTCAGCATCGGACACTGAGCTGCACCGAAAGGAATATAATCCATACCAACCACTGCCTGAATCTCCTCACCTTTTTCCTCCAGGTAAGAGGTCACTTCTCCTCTATCTTTATAGTAGTGATAATGAACCATAGCAAGTGGAGAGAATAAATCTTCCGTCTCCCTGAACAGCACAAAATTGTTGTCGAGTAACGGAATTTTGTTCATGAGATGTACAGCCTTGTTATAATCATAATTGTTGCCATATTTTTTATTGTAGATCACTTCATTCTGATCTACAATCGCCCCGAATACCTTATCCAGATCAAAATTTTCAGGCACCAGAAGGTGCGAAACGTTTCTACACCCTAAACCATAGTAATCAAAGATATCGCTCCCTAACTTCTTCAGTTCCTCTTCACTTTCTTTTCCGGATAGTACTGCAACCGATGTTCTGTTCTTTCTGAAAATGTGTGGATACTTACCAAAATATGATTCGAAATACAAGGCAGAATTATTGCTTCCAGTGGCAATTACGGCATCAAAACCCTGGATTTTTCCAAGTGAAAAAGCAATGCGCTCTTTCAAATCCGGATTAAATTGAATCAGTATTTCTGACAAAGCGGGTAACAGATTTTTATCATCGGAAGAAAGCTTTGCTATAACCTTGTGTCCACTCATTAAAACACACAGAAAATCATGAAAACCAACGAGAGGAATATTTCCCGCCATTATTACGGCAACTGTTTTCGGTTGCGAAGTATACTTGTAATCCTTTAACCATGCAGACAGACTTTCCCGGTTCAACTGTTTCCCTAATGCAAGTATGCTTTGACGTACAAAGGAAGCGGTAAACCATCCGTTGTAAATGTGTTCTTTTGAGATCAATGAATTGAGGTGGTTGTACTCTTTTTCTGTAACACCTGTTACAAAACCTCCCCAAGGCTGATTCTGTCCCAAATCAACCATAATATCGCCTAATCGGGCGAATGCCTCGATAATATCCTCTCTTTTCATAGTACAAAATTAGTGACTTCCTCACATTATTCTGTGTACATTTTTGAACAGGATTTGTAATAGTCCCTAAATCAGTAGTATATTTGCAGTCCAAAAAATTTATAGGGTATGGCTATAATGATCACAGATGAGTGTATAAATTGTGGGGCTTGCGAACCGGAATGTCCAAATAATGCAATTTATGAGGGTGGAGCTGAATGGCGCTATTCGGATGGTACGTCATTGAAAGGAATGATCACCACGCTTGATGGAGCTGAGATGCAGGCAGATGACGCACATGAGCCTAAAGACATGGATGTATATTACATTGTCACCGATAAGTGTACGGAGTGTGTAGGTTTTCATGACGAACCACAATGTGCTGCTGTGTGTCCTGTAGATTGCTGTATTGACGATCCTGATTATCGTGAAAGCGAAGACGAGCTTTTGGCAAAAAAGGATTTCATGCACCTTTGATTGATTGCTATTGAAAAGGATCTCCATTATTTTATTTCTTCTGCTTGCATTAAACATTCAGGCACAAAGTGATACTCTTACAATTGTTTCCTACAATCTGTTGAATTTCCCGGAAGGGAGAAACGACTGTAGTAACAATACAGTGGTGCCTGACAGAGCAGATACGCTAAGAAAAATAATGCAGTATCTGAAACCTGATATTTTCGTTGGATGTGAAATTCAGACGCGAGAAGGAGCTGACAGCATCCTTACCCGTTCATTAAATGTTTACGGTCATGTAAACTACGCTTCTGCCACTTTTGATTATCTGAATATCAACCCGTCTTTGAGTAATCAATTGTATTACAACACGGATAAATTAACTTTAAAATATCAGGACGTTGTTCAGACCTCTCCCCGGAACATCGATCACTATGTTCTTTATTTCAACGATCCCAATTTAGGAACCTTCTACGATACTACTTTTGTTGAAGTGTACATGTGTCATTTGAAAGCCGGAAGCGGGACCGCCGAACAAGCTGCACGTGCCCAGCAAACGCAGGTTCTGATGGATTTCATCGCCCAGAGACCTCAGGACAGACATCATTTTGTTTGTGGAGACATGAACGTCTACACCTCAAATGAAGTCGCTTATCAGAATTTTATTTCCGGTCCGGTTGCTTTGAATGATCCCATCAATTCTCCCGGAAACTGGAACAGTAACTCTTCTTTTGCTGCCATACACACACAATCTACCAGAAATGGGCAAAACCTTGATTGCGGTAGTCAGGGAGGTGCAGACGATCGTTTTGATCATATTCTTGTGTCTTCCAATGTGATGACAGGAACGGATAGTTTGAAATACCTTGCCAATACGTACAAGGCAGTTGGTAATGATGGGAATCACTACAATAAATCGTTGATCCAAACTCCGGTTAACTCCATGTACCCGGATTCGGTCGTCAAGGCACTCTACTATATGTCTGATCACATGCCGGTGACCTTAAAAGCTAAAGTTGTTTATCCGACAAGTAACGGACTGGCCCTCTATCCTATTATACAAAATGTAAGTTGCTATGGTGCGAATGATGGATCTGCAACCATTGTGGCGAATGACGGACAAGCTCCGTACAGCTATCAATGGGATGCAAATGCAGGCAATCAGACAAGTGCCTCAGCTACAGGACTTTCTTACGGTTCCTACTGCGTTCAGGTAACGGACAACCTGGGAGAGACGGATGATTATTGTGTCTTTATCGGACAACCGGACAGCATCAGTTACAACTTATTCCAGGGAGTAGACAATGGATCTTGTTCAGGTGATGCTGTTGTTCTTGTAACCGGTGGAAATCCTCCGTATTCAATTGTTTGGAATCCCGGTGGTACAACCGGAAATTCCGTTACGGGATTGTGTGCCGGAAATTACAGTGTAAGTATTACTGACGCGAATTTTTGTACTTCTGTTGTAGATTTTTCGATTTCAGGTGTTAACGGATTATCAGACGAAACAATACCGGATTTCGGAATTTCATCAAATCCGACTGATGGAAATCTCTATTTACATTTTGCAGACAATACTGATGCGGTAATTTCGATCTGTCATCTTGATGGAAGAATCATACGTACAGATAAAATAAATGGCATATCAGAATTCCACTTTGATCTTTCAGACCTTTCTTCGGGAACCTACTACCTTATACTTCACTCAGGAAGTAACAGCGTTACGCGAAGGATTATCAAAATGTAGATTCAGTTCTTACTCAACAATTACATCATTGTTCTGATCATCTTGATCTGTAACAACAGTGCTTACCGAATCAATAAATTCATTCTTCCGTTCCATTCTGAACTTAATTTGTAAGAAGAATGAAATAAAAAAAATAGAATGAAATAATAAAGCAGCATAGCCCTTTTGATCGGATCCACCGCAAATAAAATACAAGTTAGTCGCAGTATTTCGCGTAAAGGTCCATGTAGTCGAATATCAATACTGAAGCTTCAACTCTCATATCTATGTTCAACGCTTCATTCTCACGAACATCGTTTGTAAGATTGTAGACATTGCACCAATTGGATTCCATTTCCTGCTGCGCCTGAATTATTCCAGCTATCAAATTTACCGAATAGCTCTTCGGACTCTTATTTTGTGCCTTTTTGGAAAGTTCAATGGCTTCACTCACTGAAAAATAATTATCCAAAGCTTTCAGGTAAGCCATGCAAATCATCAGTTCGCCATCAGCTTTCTTCATAAGCTTACCCGCTGTTTTATACTTCTTCTTAATCGCATATTCGATAAAGATGTCGTAATTGTTCTTTCCGTTAAAATTCCAACTGAGAGCATTAATCAGTGCCAGTCTCTGATCAACAGGAGTAGATGATTTCAAAATAAAATCCATCATTTCAGTTGTGATCATTCCATTGGATTTTTCCGCATCTGCAATGATTGAAATATCAGAATAGACTGTATGAAAATCAGTTGAAGTTAAAGGAGAGTCTGCTTTTGAATTAAACGAAAATAAATGGGTAAGGATCAATAATACAATCAGTGATAATCTCATGGTTATTTTTTTATCCGAATATATATCATTTTATCATCGCCCGATCTATCTCATTCTCAATAATTGTTAATGCATTATTTCCCCGGATTCTTAATACCTCTTTTTCGAAATGAAAAACCAAAATAAACGGTACCGTAAAAACACATAACTGACCGGATATTTCTGGTGTTTCCTGAACATCGACGACTATAAACCGTGCATCTTTGAACTTATCCTCCACTAACGTCTTCAGTTTGGGAAGTAACGAATGGCATACACTACAGGACTTACCCGTAAAATAGACAATGGTATAAGCATTTCTATTTAGTTCGCTGATGAAATCAGTATAAGCATTCATTTTTCAGAATTTGGAATTAAACATACCAAAGTATTACTGAATAAATTTCTTATCTATAAATTTTGAATTCAATAATCTGGCTACTGCCATATAATTTGGTTCAAAAATGATCTTTCCTCCTATCTTGTACTTTTCATCTTTTTGAGTCCTGTTATCACCAACATCTACAACCATCATATCTGAAGTTACCCCAACAAATTGCAATTCTTCATCATGTGCGCATAAATCTTCTTTATTCACATCAAGAAGGCCAAAATCGAGTATGGCTTTATATGAAGTTTCTCCTTTTGCTTCCGAACCAAATGACGCCGTGTGACCAACATTTGCGTCACCAATTACACCGTCCGGAATCAGATTTTTTTCCTCCAGCTCAATAATATTTGCCCGAAATTCGAAGGCATCCGTGTGTAAGCTTTGAAATTGTTGATTTTCGAGCGGACTAGTACCAAAGAAAGCAGCCTCCCCAACCCGGAAATGATTGATATCCTTTGGAAGCATTCCACGTTCGATCAGTGGCATTGTTATCGAAGACCCTCCGGAGATTAGCTTGAGTGTTTTATTGAATTTAGCTGCTATCAGTTCTTTGTATAAACTCAGTTGCAAAAGTTTATCGTATGTTGGTTCTACTCCATACATACATCCGAGATTTGTCCCCAATCCAATAACTTCGATGTTTTCCAGTTCAAAAACTCTTTCATAGAATTCCATTATATCCACCCTGTTTACACCTTCTCTCAACTCTCCAAGCTCCACCATAATAATGATTTGATGAACTTTTTTTAGTTTTCCCGCAGCTGCATTTAAAGCTACAATCGTGTCATAAGAAGTGTTAAGAGAAATGTCTGCGTACCTGACTACGTCTTCCGCGTAAATTCTTGCCGGAGGTTTAATATAAATAGTTCGCATCTCCGGATTAACTTCTTTCAGATTTCTCAGACTTGTCAACCTGGAATCACCAACCGAATTAATGCGCTCTAAAACATCCGGAGTTAAGACATTTCTTAAAAATTCCTTATCCCCTGAAAACACTTTTGTAATTAAACTCCATTCTATACCCTGCTCATTGAAGTAACGACTCAGGTATTTTATGTTGTCCTTTATTTTGTTGATTTGAATAACCAGTTCTGCCATAATTATTTTTTTAGTCTCATTTCCAGGTAAGGATTTGTAAACCCAAGATGCTCATATAAACCTTTTGCAGGATTATTTGCTTCTACGTGTAATGCAAGATCCCCTTTGCTCAGTTCAATCGCCTTTTGAACCAGTTTCTTTCCAATTCCCTGTCCTCTTCTATCTTTATGAGCAGCAACATACACCAATATATTTTCAGGAATATATCCCCCCATTCCCGTTTGGTTAATAACCAGGGCTCCGGTTATTTCAGATTCATCCTTCATCAGCAGTGTAAAACCTCCGAACGAAACGAACTCTTTAAGTGAATAATCGATGGCTCTTTGAATATCCTTTTTAGGATCCCCGTATTTTTCAAGATTCGTAAATAAGAAATCAATTATTTCGTTTTTTTCGATTTCCGTTGGTTTGTTTACCGCATCATAGATTTTCAGAATCATATCTTGTAAAAAGTTTAAATGTTTACAAGAGAATAAGAAAATAATGGAGAATGTCAAGTTTTTTGGCCAAAAATGGACCAAAACAAGTAAAAACAGGTCTTTATTCTAATATTCTCCTCCCCAAATACGATTATTCCACTCCGGATGAGTATCAACATTTGGCAAAGGAAACGGCTGAACCTGTAATCCTGATGTGTCGGTAAGTGATTTTAAGAACGAGATAATCTGTCGTTCTTCCTTTTTTGAGATTTGAAGCGAATCGAATGGAAGCGTTTGGTTCTCAATTCCCAGCCCAAGGCCTGCTCCCCCTCCTTTCTGATAAAAATTCATTACATCTTCCAGGTTCTTGTAAATTCCATTATGCATGTATGGAGCTGTTAATTCGATATTCCGCACTGTTGGGGTTTTAAAAGAACGGTCATGAATGGGCAGATGTGTTACATCCCATCTTCCCCGGTCCGTATCGGGAGAGGTATTTTTGTCGTTCAATGGTGTACCTAGCACTTCAAACTCGGACTCAAAGTAAAAAGGAGGAACCGTTCCATTGAAAACGGGGAAAAAGTGACAGCTTCCACACAGCGCTTTCCCTGCAAACAAATTGTATCCGCTTATTTCATCTTTGTTCAGGGCCTTTTTATTCCCTCCCAAATATGCATCAAACCTGCTTTGAAAAGAAATCAGGGTTTTCTCGTATTCGACTATTGCTTTTAGTACTGCGTAAGAGGAAATCATAGCATCTCTCTCCCGTTTAAAGGATCTGCGAAACAGCGCCTTATATTCTTCACTGGCACGTAACTTATTCACAATGTCCTCTAGCGAACTATTCATTTCCAAATGATTACGTAGCACCTCAGAGGCTTGCTGTTCGAGTTGAAAGGCTCGTCCGTCATGAAAAAATGCCTTTGAAAAAACCACGTCAATCAGTGACGGCGTATTTCGATCGGTTATTCCTGCTTCATCAAAAGTAATCGCTCTTTTTAAGCCATCTGTAAATGCTCTGTCCGGCTTGTGACAACTACTACAGGCTCTTCTGTTATTCTCCGATAATATCGGGTCGTAAAAGAGAATTTTCCCCAGTTCAGCCTGTAACGCAATTCCCGACGTGTCAGAATAATACATGCTGAAATACTGTGGATCATACGATCCCTCACTGAACATCTTCGGATTATTCAGATCAAATGGTATTTTGGCCGATGTCCCGGTTAAATGTAGTTCCTGGTGTAGTTCGTGTAAGTCCTTGTTTAAAGGCTGAATGAATTCTGTAATAAAGGTCAGACGATCAAATGAATCGTAATCCGGATGCGCCTGTAAGTATAACTTGCTCTTTCGGATACATAATTGCGAACTCCTGTAACTCTCAAGTGAGCTCGCAGATGATCTTGTACGGAAATAATAATTCAACACATACTCCAGTCCTTCAAAACACCAGACTGTTTCCGAAATATTCGTTTTTTCGATAGTGGCATCGTAACCATTCAGATTAAGCGCGCTGATCCTGAATAATTCGAGTTGACACATTTCCAGAAACAGATTGTCATCCAAAGTGATCTGACTATATGTATTTTTCAGATGCTCTAATTTAGTTATCAGAAGATCTCGCTCCTGAATAAAATAGTCTACGTCTGACGAATCCGAGAACAACTGTTCTTCCAATACCTGAAAACCATGAGGTTCAACCATAAAACCTTGTGCATACTCGGAGTACTTTGTTATCAACGGACCATTAATAAAGTACTTAGCGTCTTTAGGAGACACCGACTCTACAAACCATTCAATATGCTTATAATTTCTTCTTGCCTTATGATATGAATCCGAATTTTTATCCATGGCAGACTTTTCACTCAGATCTTTCAGATGCATGATGGTTGAATCCAGCTCTGATTCGATGTAATCACTCAGATTATCGTAATCTGCGATTCTTCCCTCCTGCTCATTTTTCCAACTGAGTAGAAACAACGGGATCAAGAGAAACAAGGGCCAATATATCCTGCCTGGAGTCATAAAAAAAGCGAAAATCGCAGAGCAATTTTCGCATTTGTAGTGTTTAGATTAGTATGATAGATCATACTATTATATTGATGTTTTCGACAGAGCAAATGACGCTATTTAATATTAACTGTATATTTCATTTACATTAAGTATTTCAGTTCATTCATTCCAATGATTCACTTCTTATAGCCTGAACTTTTTACGTTGGATAACTCTGCTAAAGTCTTCAATTATATATATCGTGTATTCACCTTCTTTCCAGTTGGTTACAGATTGTTTAAAGTTGAATTTATGTGTCCCACTAGACAATGCTGTTTCTTTGAGCGGTGTTGAAACCAGCAACCCATGACTGTCACGAACAAGAATACTCACAACAGCATTGGAATTCAGGTAAAAACTCAGTTCACCTTCAATGTTTTTCCGTTTATTCGTGAACACCTGAGCCGTATCTTCAATATAGGTTGTAAAGTACCAGGGAATCTCTTCATTTTTTATTTCGGCAACGGTCTTTCTCAGCAATTTAATCTTATCCATATCATCCCAGTAAATAGAACTTACGGGGTGATCATTAGAAATACACCACACGGCAGCCTGAATTGCATCTTCAGGAAAATCGTTTTTATTAATCACATCTGCAAGTATCTGCCATTCCACAGGGGCCATGGTACCGATTGTAAATTTGGATGTATTGTACGGACTTCGGTTGGAACTCTGGCAACAGAATCCATAACCCGATGTTTCAACTTTCTGAAACGGCGGAACTGCTACCACATTATCTTTCACAATAAAGATATCCTGTAGCGATGAATCGACTGAAAATAGCCTCCTTCCCGCTTCCAGTTGTACATATTGTGTATCTGCACTGATATTCTCTATCACTAATAACATACAATATCCGCTGTGCCCTCCCTTTCCACTGAAATCTACTTTGATCTTGTTATCGCTGATCAGCTTTTCTATGGAGACGGGAATATCATCCTTAAAAAAACCGGAGGCGAATGTAAGTGATCCTAAAAAATAGAACAGAGCAATACATGAAACCGTTAGAAATACAGAGATTTTTTTCATAATAAGGAGAATGACAGTACTATATCTACTAACGTATTCCTCTCAGATCGTTACATGCCTATTCTATCTGCTCTAGTCCCTGAAATAAAAACGCCCGTATAAACCGGGCGCTTTTTCTATTGTTTTATAATTTTCGTTGTTAATTCTCCGTGATCGGATATCAGTTTAAGGAAATATATTCCTGAATCCAAGCTGCTCAAATCCAATTTATGATTGACCGATTTGTCTAACTCAAAATTCATCAAGGTTTTGCCATTTGCATCCATAATGATGGCACTTCTCAATTCTATTCCGGTCGTTCCTGTAATCATCACCTCTCCCTTTGTAGGATTCGGTGCTATTACCAATTGTTGAAGTAAAAGTTGATCAACCGAAGCACAATCTTCCACCACAACTGTAGCAGTATCAGTTACATTGCAACCGTCCGGAGTTGTTATCAAGTATACAAGATCATAACTACCTGTACCTGCTGAAGAAGGATCAAAATTACTACCGGTAACTGCTGTTCCTGACCATGTTCCTCCTGCCGGGGCACCAGTAAGTCCGATAGAAGTACTTTGCACACAAGTTGTATCCTGCTGAGCAGTCGCTGTTACAGTTGGCTTCGCGTACACTTCAACATTAAATGAAGTAGATGAACTATTTCCTGATTCATCTGAAATGTAATAGGTTACTGTTGTAACTCCTTGATTAAATGATTCCCCGCTGGCATCCGATATCCCTGTCAATACAGTAGCCCCTGTAAATTCATACGTAATTGAAGCTGTGCAATTTTCTTCATATAATGGTGGCTCAATTCCCATCACTATTGAATCACACGTCGCCGTATCCGTTACAGAACCAGTAAAAACAGGCGTTATGGTGTCAATAACTGTAACCGCGAAATAGCACGTATCCAAATCCCCCGAACCATTATCTGCAATGTACATTTCAGTCGTAGTTCCAAGAGGAAATGCACCTCCACTTCCTACACCTGAATTCAGTGTTGTTGTGACACCTGCTGTTGTTCCAAGCCAGGCTAAGACAATTTTCCCATTCCCCGAATTAGCGCCCGCAGTATTTACCTGATTGGTTCCATCATTGTACGAACCTCCACCGCCACCACCGCGGTTGGGTACAACTCCAATGTTTGCTCCTCCTGCACCGCCTGAGTAGCCACCACCGCCACCGCCGGCATTTCCTCCGGATCCTCCGCCACCAAATCCTCCAAGTCCCGCAGTAACGCAATCTGCTGTAGGATCAACTCCCCCCATACCACCATTGACGAAAGAGCTACCTCCTCCATCACCTGCAAGGCCACCATCTCCAAAAAATCCTCCGCCGCCGGAACCACTCCATCCACATCCGCTCGTATTTGGATTCCCTAATTCTCCTCCACTTCCTGCTGTACCTCCAAGCGCACTTTCTACGTTCATTCCATCATTTGTAATTAAGGCATCATATCCCGGATAGCTGTTATTGTGTTCAGCACCACCTCCTCCTCCGGCTACAAGTAAGGGAACATCAGCAATGGTAGCCACAAAGGAACCTCCTCCACCGCCGTATCCATAATTCGATTGTCCTTGTTGTCCAACCAGTATTTTTAACTGATCGCCTGGTGTAACGGTAAAATCGCCTGACATATATGCTCCCAATCCACCGTTATTTGATCCGCCTGCTCCCTGAGCTCCGTATGCCTGGATACGTAATGATGTAACTCCGGCAGGAACGGTGAAAACTTCCATTGCTCCCGTATAAGAATATACTGTACTGTCAGATAGACAGGTATCCAAACCAACCGGGGCAATATAATTCACCACAGCTGTACATTGCCCGTTATCTGTATACACGGTCGTGTCAGAAATTGGATCTATATTAACACATTGGGAGTAAGAATGAAC
>QKAV01000211.1 GCA_003247185.1 Crocinitomicaceae bacterium | reverse complement strand
GTAAACCATCACAACCTGGTATTTCCCGTTCTTGTATTCTTTAAATACCGGAGTGATCACACGGGCCTTTAGTTTCTTTTGGGGAACGGCCTTAAAGTACTCTGTAGATGCCAGATTTACAATCAACTCGCTCTCTTCAGCATTCAATTCATTCGCAATTTTGTCTCCCCAAAATGCGTAAAGATTCTTTTTTGCAGGTGTAACAGCCCACTTTGTTCCCATCTCCAAACGATAAGGATAAATGAGGTCAAGCGGTTTCAAAATTCCGTATAAGCCAGATAAAATACGCAGATCCTTCTGTGCCCGATTTAATGTAGCGGTACTGAAATTTGTTGCGTCCAGACCACGATAAACTTCTCCGTTAAAGACGGCACCGGCATAAACCGCTCCTTCATTGTTAGAAGCAACTGCTTTCCAATCTGAATATCGTCGAACATTCAGCTCCGCAAGTTCAGTTGAAAGATGCATCATATCCGCCACTTTCTTCACTGAAAATTTGCTCAATTTTTTAACCAGGCCCTCTGCCTCGTCCTGAAAGACAGGAATTGAATAATCCTTTACGTCAAAAGATTTTGCTGTATCGATATTTTTTGCCGGTGACAATAGAATTTTCATGCTCCAAAATTAAAGGAAAATCCATGAAAACAGTGTAACAATTACTACACCTAGCAGATTCAGGACAAAACCAACACGAGCCATTTGCGACACGGTTACTTTTCCCGAAGAGAATACGATCGCATTCGGGGGCGTACTTACCGGAAGCATAAAAGCACAGGAAGCAGCTAGCGTAACCGGGATACAGAGTTGCAAAACAGAATAACTGCTATTCAATGCAAAAGATGCAACTACGGGAACAAACACTGTTACAAGTGCCAAATTTGACATTACCTCAGTGGCATAAATTGCAATTCCAACAAGTACGAGAAGAATTACAAAAACAGGTATATTCCCAAACTTATCAAAAATGGAACTGAGATCATTAACAACTCCGTTTACTTCCAACATTTTTGCCATCGCCAGTCCTCCTCCAAACAGTAAAAGGACTCCCCACGGCAAGCGATTCGTGTCTTTCCACTCCAACAGGTACTTCCCTTTTTCAGCCGGAATTACAAATAGAAGAATTGCCCCCAAAACAGCAGGTACTTCATCTTTGTAGTTGATTCCTGTGTAGGACATAATGAGATCCCTGAAAGACCAAAGGAAAACGATCAGAAGAAATAAGATCAAGACACTTTTCTGCTGTCTGGTCCATTTTTTTCGTTCCGGGTGTTCAATGTGGAGTTTTTTGTTGCGTTCCCCTCCCAGTAGAAAGAGAAAAAATCCGTAGATCACCAATAGCATAATTATACTCAATGGAAGTCCGATTTTCATCCAATCGTAAAAACTAACTGTTATTCCGTATGAGCTTTCTAAAATTCCGGCCATTGCAGTATTGGGAGGTGAACCAACAATTGTTGCCATTCCTCCGATACTGGCTCCGTATGCCACAGCTAACAACAGATACAGAGGAAACTTACTTTTCCTTTCAATTTCCGCCGAACTGATAACTGCGGTCGCCATGGGTAACATCATCAATGCTGTTGCGGTATTTGAAATCCACATACTCAGAATTGCCGTAGAAAACAGAAAACCTAGTATCAGACGCGCGGGAGAGGTTCCTACCAAACGGAGAATCATTTCTGCGATGCGTTTATGTACATCCCATTTCTCCAGCGCAAGAGAAAGGACGAAACCACCGAAAAACAAGAACACCATACGGTTTCCATACTGCGCAGCAAGATCATCCGTTGTTAATATTCCAAGGGGCACTGCTAACACCATAGGCAGTAAAGCAGTCACATAAATCGGAATGACTTCAAAAATCCAGAAGACGACCATCAGACCACCTAATGCAACGGCATTCCAGTACAATTGATCCTCTTTGTGTGCAGGTGCAAATAAGATGATCAGTGCAAATAAAAACAGTGCACCGAAAAGAATCATTTGCTTATAATTTATACGCTCCATAACGACAAAAAGCGCTCCCTGAAGGAACGCCTGTTAAAATCTAACTAAAAGTTATTTATTAAGGTCGTTCAATTTGCTGAAGAAAGCTTCTTCCTTTTCAGAAATAAACTCAACTACTTTTCTGTAATCTGCCTTCTCTTTTGCTTGATTGATCTGCCCCAATGCTGCTTCATAAAATTCAACCGCATCGTCAATCAGTTTATCCGCTTCATCAGCAGTAGGTGCGTCGTTTACAATCAGATAATCGCAGTCATCCAATAAATCTTCCACAATTCGATGTAAACGCTTTTTCAGTAATCTTTTGCTTGCCATAATCAGGTTGTTTGTTATAAAAATAAAAAAAAAGCGCAGCCTTCAAGACTGCGCTTAAGATTATTTCGCCTCTTCCGAATTAACTTCTTCCGTTTTTTCAGGCTTTGGTAATAGAATTCTTCTTGACAATTTCCATTTCCTTGTCTTTGGATCTTTACCAATCACTTTGAAACGAACGATGTCTCCTTCTTTACACACATCCTCCATCTTAGCGATACGTTCATGTGCAAATTCAGAAATATGAATCAATCCATCTGTTCCAGGTAGAATTTCAACGAATACCCCATAAGATTGGATAGACTTGATTTTTCCTTCATACTCTTCACCTTCTTCAACCTGAGGAGGGAATGCGATCAAACGAACTGCTTTCAATGCAGCAGCCATATCATCACCATTATTTGAAAGGATTTGTACCTGTCCTTCTCCTGTTGGAAGTTCTTCGATTGTTACCGTTGTATTGGTATCTTTCTGAATTCCCTGAATGATCTTACCTCCAGGTCCGATGATCGCACCGATCATATCATTTGGAACGATCAACTGCTCAATTCTAGGAGCTTGTGGCTTCATCTCTTTACGAGGCTCAGCAATTGTTTCTGTGATTTTATTCAGGATGTGAAGACGTCCCGCCTTAGCTTGTTCCAATGCCTGGATCAATACTTCGTACGGAAGTCCGTCTACTTTAATATCCATCTGACAAGCTGTGATTCCAGCTGCTGTTCCGGTTACTTTAAAGTCCATATCTCCAAGGTGATCTTCATCTCCTAAGATATCTGAAAGAACCGCAAATTTACCTTCATCCGCAACAAGTCCCATCGCAATTCCTGATACAGGAGCCTTGATCTGAACACCACCGTCCATCAATGCCAATGTACCTGCACAAACCGTTGCCATAGAAGATGATCCATTTGATTCCAAAATTTCTGAAACCAAACGAATGGTATATGGATTATCCTGAGGTAGTACCGGTTTCAATGCACGTAATGCAAGGTTTCCGTGACCTACTTCACGACGGGATGTTCCTCTGATCGGTCTTGCCTCTCCTGTTGAGAACGGAGGGAAGTTATAATGCAACATAAAAGGAACTGTGCCTTTGAATGTTACATCATCGATCATTTGCTCATCCATTTTACCACCTAAAGTCAATGTAGTTAATGATTGCGTCTCTCCACGTGTAAACACAGCAGAACCGTGAACAACCGGCAGATAATCTACCTCTGCCCAAATCGGACGAATTTCTTCGAATTTACGGCCATCCAATCGTTTACCTTCATACAACATTACATAACGTACTGCCTTTTTCATCGCAGATTTAAAGTAAGGCCCGATTAAAGCACCGAATTCTGCAATTTCTTCTTCTGTGAATGTTGCCATTAATTCTTCTTTAACAGCACCAAACAACTCAGCACGTGTATCTTTTGAAGCGATTCCCTGACGAGCAATATCTTTACACTTTTCAAATGCAAAATCCATTACACGCTCACGTAATTCCTCATTATGTACTTCGTGGTTATATTCTCTTTTTGGACTTGACTTAGAAACTTCAGCTGCAAGATCCAACTGGAACTGACATTGTTTTTTGATCTCGTCATGAGCAATTTTGATCGCTTCAACCATGTCCATTTCAGAAATCTCCTTCATCTCACCCTCCAACATCACGATATCTTTAGACGTACCTGCGATCATGATATCCAAATCAGACTCTTCCATCTCTGCCAAAGTCGGGTTAATAACGAATTCTCCGTTAATACGTCCTACTCTCACTTCAGACATCGGTCCGTTAAATGGAATATCAGAAACTGCGATCGCTGAAGATGCCGCAAGACCTACTAATGCATCCGGACTGTTCACTCCATCGTATGCGATCAACTGAAGCATCAATTGCACTTCAGCATGATAATCATCCGGGAACAAAGGACGTAACGCACGGTCAACAATACGCATAACAAGGATTTCTCTTTCAGAAGGACGAGCCTCTCTTCTAAAGAAACCACCAGGTATACGACCATCCGCAGCAAACTTTTCTTTGTAATCAACTGTCAAAGGTAAGAAGTCTACTCCTTCCTTTGCATCTCTAGCTGCAACTACTGTTGCAAGAATCATTGTGTCGCCCATTCGTAACACTACCGAACCGTCAGCTTGTTTTGCCAACTTTCCTGTCTCGATTGAGATCTCTTTACCTCCGGTAATGATGGACTTTTTTAAACCTATATTCATATTTATTTGTTTACTAATTAATGCATTAAAAACTTTGCAAGCTAACTGCTAACAGCCGACTGCTAAAAGCTATTAGTAGTTAGCGTTTAGCGTTAGCAAAGTTTTCAAAAAAAAGGGCACCCGAAACCATTCGACTGCCCCCTCTTCAATAAAATTTATAGAACTATTATCTTCTCAGACCTAGTTCTTTAACGATCGCACGATAGCGCTCGATATCTTTCTTCTTCAAATAGTCAAGTAGACTTCTTCTCTTACCTACTAACAACTGAAGTGCTCTTTGAGTTCCGTAATCTTTACGGTTTTTCTTCAAGTGCTCAGTCAAGTGAGAAATACGGTAAGTAAACAATGCAATTTGACCTTCAGCAGAACCGGTGTTCGTATCAGAACCCCCGTGTTTAGCGAAAATCTCTTTCTTTTTTTCTGAATCTAAATACATGCCAATATTCTTTAAATAATTTTTATGTAAGCCCCTTCACTCTGAAAGGACGGTGCAAAGATAGTTTATTCTTTATAAAATAAAACTTTACAGCCTTTTTTATTTATGATCGGAATAGTTTAAGCGATAATCCGATTGTCTCTTTCAGATGCGGACGTTCCACAATATAATCCAGGAAACCATGTTCCAACACAAATTCTGATTTCTGGAATCCATCCGGAAGATCTCTTCCTATTGTTTCACGAACAACACGTGGTCCGGCAAAAGCAATCAATGCATCCGGTTCAGCGATATTGATGTCCCCGAGCATTGCAAAAGAAGCCGTCACTCCTCCTGTCGTAGGATCCGTAAGGAATGAGATATATGGTAGTTTTGCTTCCGAAAGCTGACCTAATTTTCCGGATACCTTTGCCATTTGCATCAACGACAAACCTGCTTCCATCATACGTGCACCTCCGGATTTAGAGATGATCATAAACGGACATTTCGATTTGATAGCCTCATCAATCGCACGCGCAATTTTTTCTCCCATCACCGAACCTAAGGAACCACCGATAAAAGCAAAGTCCATGGCAGCGATAACAATATCCTCTCCATCTAATTTACCCTTTGCCGTTCTTACAGCATCCTTCAATCCTGTCGACTTCTGCGTAGCTTTGATGCGATCCGTGTATTTTTTTGTATCCTCAAACTTCAACGGGTCTCCCGAAACAATGTCAGCATTTAGTTCTTTGTATTTTCCATCGTCGAACAAAATCTGAAAATACTCTTCCGAGCCGATACGTTCATGATGATTACATCGATCACAGACATAAAAATTATGTTTCAGATCATCCGCTGCAAAAATTGTTTTACAGTTTGAACACTTCTGCCACAATCCTTCCGGAGTTTCTCTTTTCTCCTTGGTAGAAGTAGTAATACCCTCCTTGTTTCTCTTAAACCAAACCATATCTAATTTCTTTTAAAGCGTATTAATGTTATTCAGGTCGCTGAACGATTGTTCCAAACGTTTGATAAACGTCAGCTCCCCTTCTCTCATCCACTTACGCGGGTCATAATATTTTTTATTCGGAACATCTTCTCCTTCCGGGTTTCCGATTTGTGTTTTCAAATATTCAATATTCTTGGTGATATAATCACGACACCCCTCTGTAAATGCAAATTGAAGGTCCGTATCGATGTTCATTTTAATGACACCATAACCAATTGCTTCACGAATTTCACCTACAGAAGAACCTGAACCACCATGGAATACAAAATCTACAGGGTTCTCACCTGTTCCGTATTTATTTTGGATATACTCCTGCGAATTTTTCAGAATCTTCGGTGTCAGAACCACATTCCCCGGTTTATACACCCCGTGAACATTTCCGAATGCTGCTGCAATTGTAAAACGATTGGAAATTTTTGACAATTCTTCATACGCAAATGCCACTTCTTCCGGTTGCGTATACAATTTAGCGTTGTCTACATCTGTATTATCCACACCATCTTCTTCCCCTCCTGTAATCCCCAACTCAATCTCTAAGGTCATTCCGATCTCGCTCATGCGGGACAAGTATGTTTTACAAATCTCAATGTTTTCATCTAAGGGTTCTTCCGAAAGATCAATCATGTGTGAGCTGTATAACGGCTTTCCGGTTTCCTTATAAAAAGCTTCTCCGGCATCTAAGAGTCCATCAATCCAAGGCAATAATTTTTTAGCAGCATGATCCGTGTGTAAGATCACCACAGCTCCGTATAGTTCCGCCATTTGATGGACATGACGAGCACCCGAAATAGCTCCGGCAATCGTAGCTTTTTCATTTTCATTCGATAAGCCTTTACCTGCGAAGAATTGCGCTCCTCCATTAGAGAACTGAATAATAACTGGAGAATTCAATTTAGCGGCCGTTTCCAATACTCCGTTTACCGTACTGGTATTTACTACATTTACCGCCGGCAATGCAAATCCTTCTTGCTTCGCCAGTGCAAATAACCTTTGTACCTCATCTCCGGTTAATACTCCCGGTTTAAATCCTTTTGTCATAAGTAATCCAATGTATATCGAGCGACAAAATTAAAAATAATCACAAAGAATGCCGCATCGAATATTCGTCTGAATAATTCAACTTATTCACAATGGAGAAATTTGCAAATTGTTAGCTTTGTATAAAGAATGATTCCTCACCTCTGTATTCTTTAAATATCAAACTTTCGTGTAGATGAGTTACTTAGAAGAATTGAATGAAAGTCAGTTAGCAGCTGTACAACATATTGAAGGCCCCACAATGGTAATCGCCGGAGCAGGTTCGGGCAAGACCCGCGTACTTACTTTTCGCATCGCTTACATGATGGAACAGGGAATTGACCCGTTCAACATTATGGCTCTGACCTTTACGAATAAAGCTGCCCGTGAAATGACCGAGCGAATTGGTAAAATCGTGGGAGCATCTGAGGCAAAGAACATAACCATGGGGACTTTTCACTCTGTCTTCAGCAGAATTCTTCGATACAATGCTGATCGTTTGGGATACCCAAGTAATTTCACGATCTATGACACGCAGGATTCAAAGAGTCTTTTAAAATCAATCATCAAAGAGTTTAATCTCGATGACAAAGCTTATAAGCCCGGAAATGTACTGGGTCGTATTTCATCTGCCAAAAACAATCTGATCTCACCGGAAGCGTACGAAAATAACGCTGAAATTCAATTGGAGGACAAAATGGCGAAACGTCCGGAAATGGCACGTATCTACAAAACCTATGCTGCCAGATGTTTTAATGCCGGCGCCATGGACTTTGATGATCTGCTCTATCAGACGAATGTTCTGTTGAGAGATCATCCTGATGTCCTGCACCATTATCAACAAAAGTTTCGATACATTTTAGTCGATGAGTATCAGGATACAAACTATGCTCAATACCTGATTGTAAAAAAATTGGCTGCTGTTTATGAAAACATCTGTGTAGTGGGAGATGATGCGCAAAGTATCTACTCTTTCAGAGGCGCCAACATTCAGAATATTCTGAATTTCAAACGCGATTATCCTGATTTTGCGCTCTATAAACTGGAGCAGAACTACAGGAGCACGAAAAACATCGTAGAAGCTGCCAATCACGTAATTGCGAAGAACAAGGACCAGATCAAAAAAACGGTCTGGACAGGCAACGTTCAGGGAGAACAGATCAATGTGATTCGTACGCTAACCGATAATGAAGAAGGAAAAGTAATCTCCAATAAAATTTTTGATCTCAGCAGAGCAAAAGGATTATCCTACAATGACTTTGCAATTTTGTACCGGACAAATAAACAGTCCCGTTCTTTCGAGGAAGCTCTGAGAAAACTGAATATCCCCTACAAAATCTATGGCGGACTCTCTTTCTATCAACGTAAGGAGATCAAAGATATGCTCGCTTACTTCAGACTTGCTGCCAACCCGAATGACGAAGAAGCGCTGAAACGCATCATCAATTATCCTAAAAGAGGAATAGGATTGACCACCATTCAAAATATCGTAATAGCGGCAAACAATTACGGTACAAGTATGTGGGAGGTGATCAATGATCAGGCAAGATATCCTGTTGCAATCAATGCCGGAGCAAAAAACAAAATTGCAGAGTTCGCGATTATGATCAAAAGCTATCAGGCACAGGTAGATTCGAAAGATGCGCATACCCTGGCACAGGAGATTGCCCGTACAAGTGGAATTCTAAAAGAACTCAACTCAGAAAAAGACAAGGGTCCCGAAGAAGTGGAACGCTATCAAAACGTTGAAGAATTATTAGCAGGGATCAAAGAATTTGTTGTTTCAAGATCCGAAGGTGAAGGAAATACCCTTTCCGAATTCATGCTGGAAGTAGCCTTACTCACAGATGCTGATCAGGATAAGGAAGAAGAGCGGAATCATGTGACATTAATGACCATTCACTCGAGTAAAGGGCTGGAATTTCCTCACGTTTACCTGGTTGGACTGGAAGAGAACCTTTTCCCTTCCCAGATGGCTTTAAGCTCCAGAACTGAACTTGAAGAAGAACGCAGGCTGTTCTATGTTGCGGTAACCAGAGCCATGGAGACATGCACACTGTCTTATGCATCTTCGCGTTTCCAATGGGGAAATCTGATTAGTTCAGAACCTTCCCGCTTTATTGATGAGATACCGGGCCAATTTCTTAATTATGAAACACCACAGCGCGCTGCCGGCAGATCTTTAAATTCGGGCAGGAGAAACTTTGACGAAGAGTTTTCCGGCGGACTGAACCGAAAACCAGTTCCTCCAAAATTGAGCTCATTAAGTAGCATCCAATCCAAACCTGCTTCCAAAGGAAGTACAGATGTTCAATTAAAGGTTGGATACAATGTAGAACACGACAGATTTGGAAAAGGAAAGGTGACTAAACTGGAAGGTTCCGGAGCTGACACAAAAGCAACAATTTTCTTCCCGCATCACGGTGCAAAGACTGTTTTACTCAGGTTCGCAAACCTCAAAGTATTGGATCAGATTTAGTTAAATCGAACTTTTTGGAACGATTTTACGTATTACCAAGTGAACCAAAATGTTTGCTATGAAGAATCTGTTTCTATTATCGATCGCTTTATTAGCCTTTTTTAGTACTCAATCTCAGGTTAAATTCGTTCCTCAGGAATACGCCAATGGCCTGAAATACCCTAAAGCAGTATTTACAGCAGAACCTGCTATTGAAGACTCTGTGAACAAGATCATTTTATCAAAAGTAGGAGATCTTGAAACCAGTGATTTCTGTGTCGGAGACTTTGGATACGTGCAAAAAGGATCGCATTTACAGATCCTTTTTATGTGCAATTGCATTGATATGAGTCAAACCGAATTTAGATACACTTTAATCAATCTGAATTCAGGAACAGAAGTTCCGTTTAAAGACGTCTTTGAGGAAAAATCACAATCGAAAGCGCTGGATGTGCTGCGTAAAGCAGTCGTAAACAAATCATCTGCAAACGCCGATTGCAATACTTTATTAAAGTCAAAAGGAGAAGGAATAAACTGGGATGATATGAACCTCAGACTAAGCAAAGACGGGATTGAAATTCGTCCTGCGAACGCTCCGTCCTGCGAACCTTTTCCAATCAAGGTTTCATACAATGAATTTTCCGAATACCTGAAATACCAGTCTCTTTAGAAAGGATATCCGATACCGAAGTGGATCCGTGGAAGGAACGGTATAGGGGTTGAGGCCGGCAAATATCCCAATTCGTCTTTGATGTATTGATAGTATGCATCATGCTTATCCCAAATGTATTGAGTTCCTGCAGGCAAGGTCGGATTACGAATCGGGAAAGCAATATCCACTCTAAAAATAAAGTACTCGAGATCCATTCTCAGTCCAAATCCTGAGGACAACATTAACTGCTTGTACCAATCTCCGGTGATGTTCCCTCCTACTCGTTTAGGGTCCTCAGCAAAAGTCCAGATGTTACCCGCATCCATAAACAACGCCCCTTTGAAGAAGGAGTTGATAGGGAATCGCATTTCCAGCGAACCTGCAATTTTAAAATTACCGAGTTGAGTTGTCGTACGATTGGTATCCAGATAGTTTTGGTATACACCGGGACCAATCGTTCTTGCCGTCCATCCTCGGATATCATTTGCCCCTCCTGCGAAGAAGCTGTAATCATAAGGCAATGAGTTTTCAGAATTCCCGTATGGAACACCAGCCCCCCATAAAACCCTGCAGTTCAAACTACGTTCCTTGCTAAATGGCTGCGAAAAGATTAACTCATTGTCTAAGCGCAGAAACTGAGAATAGGCAACACCGTTAATTCCGTATTTTCCATTGGATAATGTATCCTGAAGCGGCTTGAAAAGTGAGAGTAAATTACCTGCTGGATCGAATGTTGTACTGAAAAACAACTGATGTTTGTGTTTGCGCTGTTGTTTTTCTTTGATGTTGTACTCATATCTGAATCTCCATTCCTGCCAAACAAATTGGTTACTATAGGCATTAAAAATAAAGAGGTCATTCAACGCCTGCAGCTTGGCGTCAAACGGATCTGTCTTATGTATATTGATGAACTTTACAACCGAAGCAAAAGGGAATCCAATCTGGAAGCGATGCGTCTTACGAACAATAAATTCCCAGTCGTAACTCAACTGAAACGTTCCGCGCTGAAATTCCTGGCGATTCTGATAATTGTAGGCTGCTCCAAGTATGGTCTGAGGTCTTCTCCTCCTCGCAAACTTAGAAGACCTGAAAGGGAAAAAACCGGGTACTTCCACCTGGACCGTCGGGCTTATTTCAAAGGTATTCAAACTTCGCTCGGCAGTTTGCACCACCTGTCCTTCCAATTCCTCAAATACGGGAGGCTGGGATTCAAACCCGCCTGATAAACCGATCTTTAAATGTTCCGCTCCTCCAAAGAGATTTTTATTGATGAACTGTACGTTCGCACTCACCCCTAAGAATCCGTTGGAGTTTGTTGCACGTGGCTCAAAGGAAAAACTTTGACGTTTACCCCTGATCAGATAATTATGTACATCTATGCTGGCATCACTCCTATTCTCAACGATCTTCGTTTTAATCTCATTGTACATGTCCAGTCCCCTGAGTCGGTTATAGGTTGCGTCCATGTTCTTTTCATAGTACGGTTCACCGCTGTACACATAACTGTAAATCTCAAACACCCTTGGCTTTACATACAAACGCCCGTTATAAAGGAAAATCATATCCGGTCGGCTGTCTCCTTCTCTTAACGCATGTTGATTAACATACTGCAGGGTATCAAAAGTCTGCAGAAAACCCGCCTGATATTTTTGCAAACCATATTTTTCAACCAGTTCTTCATAGTTCTGATTTAAGTCTACGGTGTCCGGCATGTGAAAATAAACCTGATTAACCTTGTATTTCCTGTAAGGTATCAAGGATATTGAATCTTTGTATTCAAGGTATGTTATTACACGATCACCTATTTCGATACCTACAGTTGCTTTCATTTCAGATTGCACCGTATCTACAATGAAGCGGATACTCTTGGGACTAAAGCCGTAAAAAGAAGAGTCCCGCATATATTTTGAGACTTCGGAGCGGTATGCATCCAGAATGTCAGCGTCAAATGGTTTGCCCAACAACGGGCGATCCTGCTTACTTGCCACGAACAACTTATAATGTTCCGCCACTTCCTGATTAGGACATTTGAGATACACCGAATCGATGTAATATCGTTCTCCTGTTTCTATCAGGTAGTTCGCCACGCACTTCCTGTTTTCCCGATAATCTACAATCCCGTTTACCTCTCCGTAGTAGTACCCTTTCTTTCTTAGATAAGCTCCCATTTGTTCCAGAGACTTATCAAATAATAAAGAGTCAAAAATTACCGGTGCTCTACCAATCTTGTACTTGTACCATTCCCGAAAGAACTTTTGCGGGTTTAAGGTGTCCTTTAACGTTACATGCTTATGCGTGTAATACTCGTTCCCTTTGGCCTGTGCCTTTTCTATTCTTTTTGAATTTACCCGGTCTTCTTTAGCCAAACGCTTACGGTTGATCGCCTTTAATTTTTTGTTCTTCCTAGTTCTTTTATCCGCTACCCTTGTAGAATCGATAGCGTTGTAAGCCACCAATCTCCACTTGATACCAAAGCGTTTATAGTTTGGCTGCTGCCGGATAATACCTGTTAGATCCTCATTATCCAGCTTATCCCCAACAACCTTTATCTCGTTCTTTTTTAAAAGAAATTTGTTTTCAGGAACATTTTTAGTTGAATTACATGCTACTACCAACGAGAAAATTGGAATAGCAACGAGATATATGATTCGTTTTAGCGGCAATTCAATAATTTTACCCAAAATTAAGAAAAGCTGCGATGGAATCTCTTTCTAAGAACAAGATAAAAACAATTCGTGCCCTGGCTATGAAAAAATTCAGGGACAAGGAAGGATTGTTTGTTGTGGAAGGAGAGAAAACCGTGAATGAAATTATCCGGTTGTACCCTCAATTAATTGATTGCATTGTAACTACATCTGACCAGTATTCTTTCGATGGTAGCGTTTATCATACAGACGAAAGCGGCATGAAACAGATTTCATCTTTTAAGACTGCTCCGGATGTTTTGGCTGTTGTACATAAACCTTCATTTAAAGAAGACCTTTCCGGTTTAATTATAGCGCTGGATGACATTCAGGACCCCGGTAATTTAGGTACGATTATTCGCACTGCCGACTGGTTCGGAGTACGTACAATACTATGCAACCAGCACACAGCGGATGTATTTAACCCTAAGGTAATCCAATCAACTATGGGAGCCATTTTTCGGGTGAACGTGGTTTATTGTGATCTGAAGGAAAAACTGGAGACGCTGAACAAAAAGAAATATGCCGCGATAATGAATGGTACTGATTTATACCGGGCTGATCTTGTTCAAGATGCCGTTATTATCATTGGTAACGAAGGTAACGGGGTATCAACAGAAATCGAAAACCTTTCGGATACAGGGTTAACAATACCAAAGTTCGGCGAAAGCGAGTCTCTTAATGCAGCTATGGCGTGCGGGATTCTACTCTCCCACTTCAGAGCTCAATCCTAATGCGATTGCATCGATTATTTTCATCCCGTCGATTGCGGCGCTGATAATTCCTCCTGCATAACCTGCACCTTCTCCACAAGGATATAAACCTTCAACATCAGGATGCATCAGTTTTTCATTACGTGGAATTAATACAGGAGAGGATGTACGGGATTCAGGTGCATGTAAGACAGCTTCATTGGTCATAAAACCTTTCATTTTCCGTCCAAAATCAACCAATCCTTTTCTGAGTGGTTTTGCGATGATGTCCGGAAGTACCTGATTGAGGTCCACACTTACCAAACCTGGCTTATAGCTCGTTTCCGGAAGATCCTTTGAGACTCTGCCTTCTATAAAATCAACCAATCGCTGAGCCGGCACTTTTTGTGTTTTTCCCGCTGCCGCCCAGCAACGGTGCTCAACTTCCTTTTGGAAATTCAAACAGACAAACGGATCGTTCCGATCACCCAATTCTTCCGGTAATACAGCTACAACAATTCCTGAATTTGAATAGGGATTGTTTCGTTTTGAGGGCGACCATCCGTTTGTAACAACTTCTCCTTCTCCTGTTGCACATGGAGCAACAATTCCTCCCGGGCACATGCAGAATGAATATACTCCGTGATTCTCTGCCTGGGTTACCAGACTATACGATGCAGGTGGCAGGAAATCGTCATTCAAACGCCCGTGATACTGAATCTGATCAATCAACTCTTGCTTGTGTTCAATACGCACTCCCAGAGCAAATCCTTTGGCTTGCAGTGCCAGTCCTTTATTGCGGAACAGGTAGAAGATATCGCGCGCAGAATGTCCGGTAGCAATGATTACGTGTTCTGTTTGTACAGTTTTTCCATCTTCGAGTCTCAGTGAATTTACCTTTCCGTTTTGCACATCAAAATCAACCACCTTTGTTTCAAAGTGAACCTCTCCCCCGCATTCTATAATCTTCTCCCGCATTGCCACGATGATCTGCGGCAGTTTATTTGTCCCTATATGCGGATGTGCATCCACCAAAATATCCGGATCTGCTCCGAAATGGACAAACAGTTCCAAAGCGCGATGGATATCGCCTCTTTTTTTAGACCGTGTATATAATTTCCCATCAGAATATGTCCCCGCTCCTCCTTCACCAAAGCAATAATTAGATTCTGTGTCCAGGATCATATCTCTGTTCAATCGCGCCAAATCTCTTCTTCTGGAACGTACGTCCTTTCCTCTTTCGAAAATCACCGGACGCAATCCCTGCTCAATTGCGCGAAGAGCCGCGAAGAGCCCTGCCGGACCGGAACCAATAATATGTACCGGATTTGCTCCTTGCACATTTTGCTCATGAAAGGGTTCTAATACTGAAAATTCAGAGGGGTCGCTGACTACTTCGAATGTACAGTTGATCCTGATCGCCTGCTTTCTTGCGTCAATCGACCGACGTTTCCATTTGAAATAAAAATCCTGATTTCCGGTCCAGGAAAGCTCTTTCTGAATCCGAGCTTTGATTCGCTCCTCCTGCTTAGCTTCTTCAGGAGAAAGTTGAAATTGAACCGTGTCTTTCATTAACCTTCAAAAATGATCGAGAACCACCACACTTTATTGTGTAACGTATTGATCGGGTCTGCGATAAATGTACCATCCTGAACAAATGAATTCATAAATCCGTATGAGTATTTCAGTTCCATTCCGAACTTAAAGTAGGGAGCAAAAAACTCCAACCCTCCACCTACCTGACCCTGAAAATCATTTTTGCGGATTTTGATAAATGGATCTATATAATCCTGCGAAGCTTTTTCCTGCGACTGCAAGTCCATGGAATATTGACCGCCTATCAATACATAAGTCGCAAAATTATTCAAGCGAAGTGTCCTGAATTGCAGCATTAAAGGGAAATCAAGATTTGTTGAATTAATTCGCTCCTGGTCGAGAAAATCATCTTTTGCATCCGGATCCGGATTCACAAAAACGTAATTCAAAACCCTTTCCTGAAATGAAAGTGTAGGAATAAAACGCAGGCGAACAACCGGATGTCCTAATTTCATTGTGGAAACTATTCCTACCTGTCCTCCGGCGGATGATTGGTGCGTAAGCGATTTTAATCCGAACTGACTATATGCATTCAGTTTTTGCTCCACGGAAAAATCAGCTGAATTTCCCCCCAGCATAAATCCGAAATGGATCAACTTCTCATCAAACCTTCTGTAGTTCAGCGGCTTCTCTCTTTGAGCTGTTACGGTTCCACTCAGAACAAATGCTACTATGAAAAAAATACTTTTTTGCATGCTCTATTAACGCCTTAGAAGCAATTTCATTGCATTAGCCCTTGATTCCGGTGTATATTGTTGCTATCCCTCCGGATACAGGAATCGCTTTGACCTTTGTAAAACCAACTTTCTTTAAGATATCCAGAAATGCCTCTCCCTCCGGAAATGCTTCCACAGACTCCGGCAAATAACTGTATGCTCTCTTATCCTTTGAAATAGACCCTCCTAATAATGGAATGACGCGTTTTGAATAAAAACCAAAAGTCTGTTTCACCGGAAATTTCTTTGGTTTCGAGAACTCCAGTACAACGGCCTTCCCTCCCGGACGCAACACTCTCAACATATCAGCTAATCCTTGCTCCAAATGCTCAAAGTTGCGCACTCCGAATCCTACAGTAATTCCATCAAAGGTATTGTCTTCAAATTTTAATGCCTCCGAATCACCCAGTTGCATTTTTATAATTTCAGAGACACCTTTTCGTTTCATTTTCTCTATTCCGACATCAAGCATTCCCTGGGAAATATCCACTCCCACTATTTCTTCAGGATTCAGACGGAGTGACGATAGCGCAAAATCCCCTGTTCCTGTTGCTATGTCCAGAATTCGCTTAGGATTCACCTCTTTCAGTTCCTTCACAGCTTTCTTGCGCCACAATTTATCTATCCCTAATGAAAGAAAATGATTCAGAAAGTCATATCTCCCTGAAATATTATTGAACATTTCAGCTACTTCTTCTTTCTTCGATTTATTTTCTGTGTAGTAGGGTTTTACATTCTTGCTATCTTCTCCCATCTTCCCGGATCTAAAACTTTCTTATTGTTATTACTTGATCGTTCGTTCAACTTCCTCCTTTAAACGATCTTTGTCTATAGGTACAACTCCTCTATGTTCACAAACCAGTCCACCGGCCAGATTTGCAATTTCCGCTACAAATTTAGGACTTAATCCGCTGCAGAGACATAAAGTAGCGACAGCAATCACCGTATCACCTGCCCCACTTACATCAGCAATTGATCTTCTATGCGCCGGAATATAATGCTGCTCGTCTTTATATTTCATGTAAACGCCATGCTCTGACAAGGTTACAAATGAATAATCATTTTGCAGTTTTGACTCCAGTTCTACAACGGCATCCTCAAATGCTGTCTTATCTTCGGAATAGTTAATCAACTTGCCCAGGCCTTCGCTTAACTCTTTTAGATTCGGTTTAAAAAGTGTTACATTTTTAAATGCAAGGAAATTGGCAAATTTGGGATCCACAGTAGTCACCACATTATTTTCCGAAGCAACCGAAGTAAGTTCCCCGATCACTTTCGGTGTAAGCGTACCTTTATTGTAATCTTCAAAAATCAGTGCATCAATTTTCTCACTCTTAATCAAGGAGGATACGGTATTGATCAAAGCTTCTTCCTGAATACCTGTCAGGTTTTCAACCCGCTCCTCATCGATCCGAAGCAACTGTTGATTATTACCCAGAACACGCGTTTTAACAGAGGTAACGCGATCCTTATCTTTTACCATTCCTGCAGTGCTCAATCCTTCGATTTCCAGCAAGCGATTAAATCTTGCGGCACCACTGTCATCACCGACTACAGAACATAAAATTGGAGTGGCTCCCATTGCTTTAATATTCATAGCAACGTTAGCAGCACCTCCTAGTCGTTCTTCTCTGGATTCAAGATTAATAATAGGAACGGGCGCTTCCGGAGAAATCCGATTGACTTTGCCTTTCAAATAGGCATCAATCATCACATCTCCCACAACAAGAATCCGTTTTGATTCAAAATCTCTGAAAACAGCCTCAATATTCATTATTGCAATTTACCTAATGCTACTTTAATTCGCCTCATAGCTTCTGTCAATACCTCTTCGGAAGCAGCGTAAGAAATTCGAATGCAATTCGCATCACCGAAAGCTTCACCCGTAACCAAAGCGACCAATCCCTCATTTAAAATGTACATGGAAAGGTCATTCGCAGAAGTAATGGTTGTTCCATTAAAGGATTTCCCGAAGAAGGATGAAATATCCGGAAAAACATAAAATGCTCCTTGCGGACGATTCGCTTTCACTCCTGGTATTTCTGCCAGGGCAGCAAGTACAAGTTCTCTTCTGGATTCAAATGCTTTGATCATATCCTTTAATACAATCGGATCAGCCTCAACAGCAGCAATTGCAGCTCTTTGAGTAATCGAACAGGTTCCTGAAGTAAATTGTCCCTGAACTTTATTACATGCCGATGCGATCTCTTTCGGAGCTCCTATATAGCCTAAACGCCAACCTGTCATTGCCCAGGCTTTCGAAACGCCATTGATCGTTACAACCCGATCATAGATATCCGGGAACTGTGCTAAACTTTCGTGCTTCGAACCAAAATTAATATGTTCATAAATCTCATCACTGATTGTTACAATCCGATCATGTTTTACCAGAACATCTGCCAGTTCACGCAATTCTTCTTTCGAATATACAGACCCTGTAGGATTACAAGGCGTTGAAAAGATCATCATCTTCGTTTTTGAAGTGATCGCATCTTCCAGTTGTTTTCCATTGATCTTAAAGTCCTGTTCGATTCCTGCAGAAACCACTACCGGAATTCCTCCCGCAACCTTAACGATCTCATAGTAGGAAACCCAGTATGGAGCAGGTATGATCACTTCATCTCCTTC
>QKAV01000002.1 GCA_003247185.1 Crocinitomicaceae bacterium | reverse complement strand
ATTCCGGGAAAGATCCTTTCAGAAGAAAAAGACAGCATCCTGGGAATGACGACTTATACGCTTAGTAATGGTCTGGAAGTGACTGTGAAACCTACCACCTTTCAAGACAACCAGATTCTGTTCACGGGTGTGAAAAAGGGCGGAATAAACCTTTATGGTGCGGAAGATAAGAGCAATCTTAAATTCCTTTTCAGTGTGATTAATACGATGGGATACGGAGAATTTAGTCCCACAGAACTACGCGATTATCTTGCCGGAAAGATCGCAGAAGTGGGAACCGGTATGACTGCTTGTTCAAATACAATTGGCGGATCATCGTCGGTGAACGATTTCTCAATGATGTTGGAATTGGCTTACCTGGAGCTTACTTCTCCGCGTAAAGATACCGATTTGCTTCAGGGCTTTATTACCAAACTGAAGTCTCAGCTTGCTTTGATGAAGGCAAATCCACAGGCCGCTTTTCAGGATACCCTTGTTAAGGCTTTGAATCACAATGATCCTTTAACTCCGATTGTAGTTCCTACAGAAAAAGATATTGATAACATCGATGTAGATCGGGTGTTGGAAATATACAAGGAGCAGTTCTGCAATGCGGATGGATTCCATTTCTTCATTGTAGGGAATGTAGATGAAGACAGTGTGAAACCACTATTGGAAAAATATATTGCGAGTTTACCGGTAAAAGGCACTACTCCGGAATACAAGGATAATGGACTTCGTGCGGTTACAGGCGATCATGTTTTAAAATTTTACAAAGGCAACGATGATAAAAGCGTAGTCCTTGATCTTTATCACGGAGAGTTACCCTATACCGAGAAAACTGCACTCGAAGTTTCCTTGCTGTCACAAGCCATGACTATTCAGGTACTGGAGAACATTCGTGAAAAGATGCAGGCAATTTATAGTGGACAAGCAACGGGAGGATTGGAGAGAAGACCTTATAGTCATTATTCCATTGTGGTCCAGTTACCATGCGGTCCTGAAAATGTGGATACTATCCGGACTGAGTTAAATCGGGAAATTCAGGAATATATGAAAAACGGCGTATCAGCCACCGATTTGGAGAAAGTGAAAAAGGCACTCATTGAGGATCATAAGGAAAGTCTCAAGAGTAATGGAACTTGGGCCCAAAGATTACAACAAATTATGGTGTGGGGTGACCTGGATGCGAAGACGTTCCTGAATTATGAAGAATTTGTGAATAGCGTTACCATTGAAGATATTAAGGCCCTGGCCAATAAAGTGTTTACTCAAAATAATTTCACAGCAATCTCTTATCCTGAACAGGCAAATTAGCTTCCCATTCCCCTTAATCCTGTTCTGCAGCGATCAAAATCGGCACGCCTGAAAAGGCTGCCGGTTTTCTTCCTGATAGCCGGATTTTCGGTGAGACCGGGATAATTTAGAATGAATATTGGAAAGTTGTATTCTCGACCGCGAATCAATGTCAAAGCCTAATTGGGTTGAGTTAAAAGGATAAGATTTAAAATATGAGCGATTTAATAATGTATAATTGATAAAAAGGTTTTTTAGAATGGAACAACCAAACACGATTAACAGGAGGTATGAACCACGCAAGGCGGGGGTATACAAATTTTTGTTTTTTTTCTTGCTTATCGCATCAGGCTATTTTGTAGGATGTAAAGAAAATGATGGTCTGGACCAACAGGATCCGGAGGAGCAAAATGATGGAGTAACGGTACTTTCAGAATCTGAAGTTACGGATTATGACAAGTTTTATAAAGCAGCAGAATTTAGTGATATGGATTTGCTGCGCAGCGATTCTCAATGGTCGTTCGTGCGGAGTAAGCAATCTGACCATTTCATTGTATTCTGGGATAAACAATTTGGATTAGATCCGAATGCAGCAACAGTTCCCGAAGACATGCGTGTCGATGTCGATGATCTGTTGGCTAACGCAGAAAACTTTTTTGATGTCAATATAAATACGCTTGGATTTGCTGATCTGGACCAGGCAAGTTCCAATCTTGATCTGTATAAAATGCAAATCTTCCTACTCTATAATACGAATGAAACTGCTAACGGGGGAGGTTATGACGATGTTATTGGTGCGTTGTGGGTTAATCCAACTCATTGTCAGCCCGTCGGATCTACAATTGCACACGAAATAGGTCATAGCTTCCAGTATCAGACTTATGCTGATCTGCTGGCTTTCGGAGGTATATCGAACGATCATACTCGTGGCTTTCGTTATGGCTTTGGCGGAAACGGAGGAAATGCATTTTGGGAACAAACCGCTCAGTTTCAGTCTTTTTTAAGTTATCCGGAGGAAGCTTTTACCAGCCTTTATTTCATCAAGTATAAGGAGAATTGTAACCTGCATATTTGCAACGAAGCATACCGGTATGCAAGTTACTTTATTGATTATTACTGGGCTGATAAGTACGGAGATAATTTTATTGGAAAACTTTGGCGCGAGTCTGAAAGTCCTGAAGATCCGATTGAGGCTTGTATGCGTCTGAATGATTTAACGGTTGATGGAATGTATGACGAACTGTATGATGCTGCAACCAAATTTGTAACCTGGGACATCGATGCTATCCGTTCTTACGGTAGCGATTATATTGGTGCTCAGTCATACGAGTTGTATGCGTTGGAAGATGGTTCATACCAGGTTGGCTACACGAAATGTCCGGAAACTACTGGGTATAATGTCATTCCGTTGAATGTTCCTGAAGCAGGTACAGTTATTACGACATCTTTTCATGGGCTAACGCCTGGTTCGGCTTTGGCTCCCGCTGATCCGGGTTTATATTACAATGGCGAAGATGCTGTTACCGTAACGAATTATAATAGTGGCGATGCGTCAATCGCGGGCTGGCGTTACGGCTATGTGGCCTTGCTTGAAAGCGGAGAACGTGTTTACGGAGATACAAATCAAGGAACAAGTGCTGACGTAGCGTTCACTGTTCCTGAAGGTTGCGAAAAATTGTGGTTTGTTGTGATGGGTGCACCTACCAGTTACGAAGCGCACGCCTGGGATGATGACATGAGCAACGATGCTCAGTGGCCGTATACCGTAAAGTTTACCAATACCGATTTGTTGGGTAATATTGAAATTGATCCGAATAGCAATAACGGGGATCTTACGTTAACTTATGACATTACAATGCCTGCCGGTGAAACAGCGGTATGGGATGCAATGGACATGGAAAATAACGGAGATTTTGCGAGAATTGGAGAAGCTTTTGGTGTTCAACCTTCAAATATTTCGTCATTGATGTTAGATCCTAAGGAAACCCCTCAGGAAGGTAAAATAGCCTTTGCCGCTGTTGAGTCTGACGGATCACTCAATTACGACATTACGGGTTACCTTTATACTTGCTATTTTGATCGTAATGGCGACGTTACTGCAACTGATGACGGCATTGTATTTGCTTATCAGTTTGAAGACACGAATCAGCAGTTTACAATAACTGCATATTTTGCGGACGGAGCTGTTTCCGGAGAAGAATATACCTTAAAAGAAGCACTTGTTTATACTAAAGACGGAGAGGAACATCAGGTTACTGTTGTTTGTAATGTTACAGTAGAGTAATGCTGTTCCCTGCTTGAGTTAGCCGAAAGTTCCTGAATAAAATTAATATGTACTTATTTTGGGCATATTAGCGGGGCTTTGTGCTGATTTTTTCGTGTGAGCATGTTTAACAGAAGTAGGTTGACTGCTTATTTAGATATTAATTGAAACCGTTCGGGCTATCCTGAACGGTTTTTTTTTATTTCTATTTTGAGGTTTGCATCGCTTTTTAACTCAGATTTTGTGAGCTAATTCACTTTTAAAATTAATACTTGATTTCGTTAACCGGGGTATGCCCGATTGCTTGCAGAAAGCGGGGGGATCCGAGGTAGCTTCAATACGCATGCACACACAAAGTACTTTTTCAAGAGGGAAAATTTATTTTTTAGTTAAATAACTAAACACGTTATATTGTGAGGTGGTATAACTTTGAAAGTCGCGATGGTGTTAGATGGAAGAAAATGGAAAGTTTGGGCATTTTAATGCTATGATGTTATAGGCGCGTACCAATTCGATTTTCTCAGGATGATGGCTAAGAGGTATTTGGACGCTTTTCTTTTTCCATACGCAAATCAAATTTCACTGACATAACCAATTTGATTGTCTAATTGATTTCGTTATAAACTAATTTAAGAACGGACCAGATTTTGTAAGCAGCCTTTGATATTCATCCATTAAATTAATAGAAGAAGCATTCACCTGGCATTATCAAATAGTTACAGCAGTTTTTGCTTGTAGCTCTTTTTTGTTAGAAGACAATTCCTCTCCCCTGTCCCAATTCTTTTTTGATAATTCTTAACGGGATCGTGCTTTCTGTTTTTTTGATTGCAGCACTCGGTTGTTGTTGTTGTTGGTAATCCAGGAATGCTTAAATAGTGCTCGTGAAATTCGGCAAAGCTTGGTTTGTCGGGTGTATTGGTATTGAATTTGCGAATCTTTGGCGTTGCCAGCCGTGCGCACTGATGAAATGTTTGCGCACACATTTTTGATGATTCAACGTAAATCCATTCTGTAAATCCTTATCTTTCGGGTCTAAATCAACCTTTATCCAATTATTTTAGACCATGGTAAAACGTTCGCTATTATTTCTATTGCTGATGCTTGCTGTTGTAACAAGCCGAGCAGGGACTATTTCATCTCCCAACGGAGATTTTCAATTAGCCTTTTCGCTAAATGAAAAAGGTATTCCGGTGTATGAACTGAATTACAAGGGGAAGACTTTGATCGGACAGAGTGAAATGGGGTTTATGGTTCATGCGGGCTACAATTTGCATAAGAACTTTAAGATCTCGCAAATTGAAACCGATACAAAAGACGAAATGTGGCACCCGGTGATGGGTGAGCAGAAAGACATTCGTAATCATTACAACGAGTATTTGGTGAAGCTGGAGCAGGATAGCACCGGCTTTCAGATGAATATTCGCTTTCGCTTGTTCGACGATGGATTGGGCTTTCGCTACGAGTTTCCGGTTCAGCCGATTCTTCGTCACTTCATTGTAAAGAAAGAGTATA
>QKAV01000136.1 GCA_003247185.1 Crocinitomicaceae bacterium | reverse complement strand
ACGATACCTCCAAAAATGTTGATCAGGATCGCCTTTACATTCGGATCTTTCAGAATGATATTGAATGCTTTTTCAACGCGCTCCGCATCTGCTGTACCTCCCACATCAAGGAAGTTTGCAGGGTTACCGCCAGATAATTTAATGATATCCATTGTTGCCATCGCAAGGCCGGCACCGTTTACCATACACCCAACGTTTCCGTCCAGTTTAACGAAGTTAAGACCAGCTTCACCTGCTTCTACTTCAGTTGGATCTTCTTCCGTGATATCGCGCATAGCTGCGTAATCTTTGTGACGGAACAATGCGTTGTTATCTAAGGTTACTTTGGCATCAACAGCGATGATTTTATCATCAGATGTTTTAAGAACAGGGTTGATCTCAAACATGGAAGCATCACATCCTTCGTAAGCAGCATATAACGCTGTAACGAATTTTGTCATTTGCTTGAATGCTTCTCCTGAAAGACCAAGATTGAATGCGATTTTACGCGCCTGGAAGCCTTGAATCCCCACACGCGGATCGATCTCTTCTTTGAAGATCAAATGTGGCGTTTCTTCTGCTACCGTTTCGATATCCATCCCCCCTTCGGTAGAATACATGATGATATTTCTACCTTTTTCACGGTCCAAAAGAACTGACATATAGAACTCAGAAGTTTCGCTTGGTCCCGGATAATATACATCCTGAGCAATTAAAACCTGATTTACTTTTTTTGCTTTTCCATTGGTTTGAGCCGTCATCAGGTGACCTCCAAGGATCCCTTTAACTTTATCTTCTACTTCACCAATTCCTTTTGCAAGAACCACACCATGAGATCCTGTTTCTTCAACAGTTCCTTTACCACGACCTCCTGCGTGAATTTGAGCTTTAACAACGTACCATTCCGTACCTGTTTCTGCTGACAGTTCTTTTGCTGTTGCAACAGCATCTTCTACTCGGTTGACAACTTTTCCTTCCTGAATTGCAACCCCATAGCTTTTTAGGATAGATTTTCCCTGAAATTCGTGTAAGTTCATTCTACTTAGTTCTGTGATTATTCCCCGGTAAATTTAACAGTAATAATTAAATGCCCAAGGTTAAATGGATCAATTTATACTTTAGTTCTAACAATTTTCCAGGTGCTGTTTTCTTCTTTCGAAGCGAAGTCGTGGTTGTTCATCAGTTTCAGATCATTCCAAATCTGTTGAATTCCGTATTTTAATGCTTCGCCTTCTTCAGCCATCGCCGTGTACATCACTCTTGGGTCGGTGAAATAATGCTTGACAAAATTAGTGTCAAAATCGCCCGAAATAAAAGCTTTATGCCTCATTACGAATTTTCCGAAGTCCAGTGTTGTAGACAAACCAGAGATCTGATATTCGTTGATTGCCTTAATCATTCTTCGGATAGCACTGTTTCTGTCTTTTCCCCAAACTACCAGTTTTGCAATCATAGGGTCATAATAGATAGGAATTTCCATACCTTCAACAAATGCATCGTCTACACGAACAGATTCGCCTGACGGAAGTCTGTATCGTTCTAATGTCCCGATATCCGGTGTGAATCCACTTAAAGCATCTTCAGCGTACACACGTACTTCCAACGCATGCCCGTTAATCGTTAGTTCGTGCTGTGCTTTAGGTAATTTCTCTCCTCTTGCCACACGGATTTGCCATTCAACGAGATCCAGACCTGTTATTTCTTCCGTAACAGGGTGTTCCACCTGAAGTCGCGTGTTCATTTCGAGGAAGAAGAAGTCCATATTTCCATCTACAAGGAACTCAACCGTACCCGCGCCTTCATAATTACAGGCTTTACACACGTTAACTGCAGCTTCACCCATTTTTGAGCGCATTTCAGGCGAGAGCAGGGCAGAAGGAGCTTCTTCGATTACCTTCTGGTGTCTGCGTTGGATCGAGCATTCTCTTTCAAATAAATGAACCGTGTTTCCATGAGAATCAGCGAATACCTGAATTTCAATATGGCGAGGCTTGGTTACAAATTTTTCAATGAATACGGCATCATCACCAAAAGAAGACCTTGCTTCGTTTTGCGCCATCCGCATTTGTTCTTCAAAATCTTCCTCTCTCTCAACAAGGCGCATTCCCTTTCCTCCACCTCCGGCAGACGCTTTAATAAGGATCGGGTAGCCAACTTCGCTTGCAATGCGTTTTGCTTCTGCAATGTCTGTAATGGCTTCGTCAACCCCCGGAACCAAAGGAACATCAAAGGATTTTACTGCTTGTTTCGCACTTAATTTATCTCCCATGATTTCCATCGCTTCGGGAGAAGGACCTATAAATGTGATGCCTGCTTCCTTTACTTTACGTGCAAATTCAGCATTTTCGGACAAGAATCCGTATCCGGGATGAATACCGTCAACGCCTAGTTTTTTACAGTACTCTATAATTAAATCCTGACGAAGGTAACTTTGTGACGAAGGGCTTTCTCCAAGATAAACTGCTTCATCCGCTTCAGTAACATGTGGAGCATGCGCATCCGCATCCGAATAAACTGCAACGGATGCAATTCCCATCTTTCTAAGTGTTCTGATAACACGTCGAGCGATCTCTCCCCGATTGGCAATCAATACTTTATTCATGGATAATACTTTTTTAACGTTCTGGTTTGGCCAACGAAGATACCAATAATATGATCACTAACCGATTTTATCAATCTTCCAAAATAGCAACAGGTGTATTCAGAGGGACCTTGCGTTGCTGTTTTTTGCGCTTGTTCATATAGCGCTTTTTACCTTTCGGACGGAAGATATCAAGGAAGTATTGAATCAATTTTAAATCCTGGGTATTGTTGAAATCTTCTTTATAGGTAACCCCGATACCTTGTGTAAATCGTCCGGCAGAACTTTGAAGTACTACAGATCGATCATTGGATTCGTTAAAGATTTTTCCTCGGAAGGTTCCGCTTTCATTGATGAGGTATTCTACAGAAACGTCTCCGATGAAATCGGTTTGAGCCGCGTTTCCGGAGGTACTGTTTTCAACTCCGAAGCTACCTGTTATTATCAGGCGGTCATTCAGGAACGTTCTGGAAACTACGAATTCATATTGTTTATCGCCGCTGTACTGATCACTATCGAAATTAACTCCAAGATCATAATCATCACTTACCGTACTTAGGATGGAATTGATCTGATTGGTTAATAATTCAGCTCCTACACTACCGCTATAACTCGATTTATTGAGCGGCTGAAACTTTCGGAACAGAAGCAAAGAAAAGAACTGTCTGTTTAGTTCGTCTCTGTCTGCGGTGATCCGGTTGATCAGAGATTTGGCAATTTCATTTGCTTCAGGGGCTTTGATATCAAACCCGATTGAAGGCCTTAGAAGTGATTCCGTCAGATTCAGATAACACAGTACCGGTTGGTGTAATCCGGATCCTGAAGCAAGCTGATCATCAGATATTGCCGAAATATTTGCATTGACTTTATAGTAGGTTTTAAGATCGAGAAGCGCATCATACGGATCACCTGTCCAACTGATCCGTCCGCCTTTTTGGATGTGGAATTGTTTTTTGATTACACCAAGCGCAAAATCGTAAATACCATTTTCAACGGTATAGGTACCGTTCATGGTGACTTCACCCAGGTTGTTGACCCCGATATTAATGTCTCCGCTACCTGTTGCGGTAATAATATCTCCGATATTTTCATCGAAAATAATCTGAACTTCTGCATCAGGTGTGGCGTGAAAGTTGAGGTCAAGAGAAACCCCCGTAAGGTCGAATTTATTTTGAAGCTGATCCGCCAGTGTATCTTCCAATTGGTCTTTAAAGACGATAAAGCTACTTTCTTCATCAATTTCGCCCATTCCGTACATCGGAATTTTCAGTTCGGTTCCTTTTTTTGTAGTCAGATCTACACTGATCTCCAGGTTATTTGTATAACCGAAAATGTTAACTGTTCCTGTCCCGACACCTGTTCCGTAATAAAGTACATCCGGAGAATATGCCGCATTCATGATAATGAATTTGTCCAGCGGAAGAGGCCTCCAGGGTACTAGCGGGTCTTTGTTGAATGCATCATTTTCAAGGTCAAACTGAAGGTCGAAAGAGAAGTCTTTATAATTGTTGTGATAAACGGATCCAATCAGAGACCCTGCATTTCCTTCTTCATCGAAAACAGGAATATTATCAGCATAGAAACCATATTCATCAATTCCGATTTCCCCTTCTATGTTAAAGTGAGATCCGAGAAAATCAACATAGGCACTCGCTCCCTGCAGTAACACTGAACCATTGGTGATAGGATGGGCAGGTGTTCCCGTAAGTTTAATTTTTCCATTTAACAGCCCTCTGATCTGAGATAATACTTCGGGGTCAAGAAATGCATTGGCTACTTCAATACTGGTATTTTCAAACAAAAGGTCATAATCCAGATTGTTTTCTTCCCGATCCAGGTAGTAATGGCCCGTAAACTCGAAAGTTTGTTCACCTCTGTATATGAGGTCTCCTGTACTGAAGATACCATTTGCACCATCAACCCAAAAAGATTGCAGGTAAATGTCTCCCACTTCCTGATCATTGACGAAGAGGTTGTGCACTACAGCATCACCTTCGAAGTTAAAGTCGGTAAACGGTGTGCTGATAAATCCCCAACCATCGAGAATACCATCCAGGTGATAATTTTTGAGAAATACTCCGGATAACTCAGTTAAGTCAAAATTTTCAGCATTGAAGTTCAGGTGGTGTTTGGGATTGTTCGAGAACATTCCGTTTAACTTTAAGATCTGATTACCTCTGGCAAGCTCAAAGTAATTTACCTGAACCGTATCCTTTTCAATTTTCAAATTCGATTCATTCTGTATGGACCATTTGCGGTCCTGCAGGAAGAAATAGGAGGGATCAATGCAAAATTCGAAGTGATTCCAATCATAAACCTCAGTGGACCAGCTGATCTCAGAAAAATTGCTTCTGCCATCATCCCAGGTCAATGTATTGAATAACTGATCGTGCTCACCCTTAGCCTCAACATTAAAGTGGCTAAAGTTTAATGTATCGCCATAATTCAGATAGGAGCTTCTAATACCTATGTCAAAAGTAACGGAGTCCAGACGGTGATCAATCCTTGCGTCACGAAGTAAAAAATCACCGTAACGGATGCTGTCGCTTGAAATGACAGAGGTAAAGTATTCTTCTTCTCCGATATAGTTCCCCGATATGTAGGTGTTTTTCGCAATTCCTAATCCGGGAGACATAATATCAAGAACCGGTTGGATGTTGAAGAGGTTAATGCTATATGTGAAGCGATCACTGTTTACGATTGACTGCTCTTTTTCATTCAACTCAAATAGCGAAGGGAACACATTGCCGAGCTGTTTTTTAATCGTGGTGGATAGATTCTCGAGATCAATTTTTCCTTCAATAACGGCATTACCAATGTCACTGGTGATCACAAAACGATCCAGCGCGGCAGACCTGGAAACATCCAGCGTAATTTCCGGTACATAAATTTCTTTTCCGTTTGAACTAAAGAAAAAACCGTCCATAACAACGCTTCCGGTCATTTCATTGGCTGTCGACCCTGTCAGGTTAACTTTGAATTTGGAACTCAGGTTCGCAGGCTTTTTGGATACATTCAGCTTGTCTAAAAATGCGTCAGCCAGATCAATAGAGAAAAGAAGATGCTGTTGTCCTTTGAAATCCATCTCACCATCATAGGCCAGGTCCAGGTAATCATCCTTGATGTCAATTTTTCCGGTGAACTTTTCGTCTTTATATTCTCCGGAGAAGATTTTTATTCCGGAATAAGGGTATTCGAGGTAATCAAACCGATCTACTGTACCTTCTATTTTTTCCAGTTCGAAACCAGTTTTTCCACCAACCTTTCCAACCAGGTCAAAGCTACCATTTACAATGCCAAGGTCAGATCTTTCAAGAAGATGATTCAAGCTGATTGCATTTAAGCTTAATGAGTTCCCCTGGTTATTGTATGCGGTGAAGATATATCCGTTATCTTCCTGTTTTTTGAATTCCAATGGTGCGTGAAAGATGATCTCTCCCTGACCGCTACTCATTTTTTTAGCGAAAATGGTAAAAAAGTCCACGCCGCCTCTGAAGATCAGGTCTTCCGTTTCGAAGTGGTCAATGCGCCGCAGATATTTGTTGTCAGGAATATGCCGCATTCCGGATGATTCCGGAAGATTAAATGCTAACAAGTCTCTAACATCCAGGTAAGCATATTCAACCTGTTCGTCAAAATAGCCCTTTTCCAATTGCCGGTAATCATCCATGGAGAAATGACCCTTAACGGTGGATCGTTCCCCAAATGAAAGTTGGACATTCTTAAACTCAAGATCAGGTACTTTATTCCGGATAGACCCTGAAAGATCAATTTTTCCACTCATTCCAGATAACTGAGGGGCGAAGTAAACGATGTCCGTCAATTCTACCGAACTACTGTCTATTCTTCCTTTGAAAGCAACACTGTCGACAAAAGAATAATACGCATAATAGGAGGGAGAGATCAGGTTGAAATCATGGGAATAAATGGATGACTGATCTGTTTTAAGTATCAGGTCGCCCAAATGGACTTTTTTGGATGTAATACTTGCTTTTGCTTCGAGATCCTTTAACTCGAAACCACTTTTGTCCTTCGCAGATACCGAAATGATGTTTCCTTTGAAATTCCGGTCTATGATTTCTATATTTTCAATTCGGGCCTGGATGTTACTTGTCGCCAAATGCCAGTAATCAATTCCTTTTTCAATCGGTTTTTTTCTGTAGTCATCGTATCTGAATTTACCGTCTTCCAGAACGATTGCGTCAATGCTCAACTGTACGGTTTTCTTCTTTTTTTTCGGGCTACTGAAGTACGTTCGGATAAATTCAAAGTTCGCAATCCCGGCTTCGTCCTTTTTTATCCAGATCGTTGGCTTTCTCAATGTTATTTGTCCGAGCGAATATTTGTTTTTAGCAATATCCAACTTATCTACGGTGGCAATAAGTCGATCGGCCTGTACCAGTGTATCCCCTTGCTGATCTTCTATGCAAAAATTATCAAAGGCAACGCGATTGATAAATACGATAGAGACTTTTTCAATTGAAACCTTTGTATTTAGTTCCCGGGAAAGATAGTCGGTGGCTTGTTTGGCCAGGTAGGTTTGCACAGCAGGGCTGCGAATCAGGAATGCAAAAACCACACTCAGTAATAGTATCCACTCGACAAGAATACCGAGTGCTCTTCCTGAGAATTTAATTAGTTTTGTCATCCTTAACAAAATTACGTAAAGTGGCAGAAAAAGATACGTTAATACTAGCTATCGAGTCATCATGTGACGACACTTCTGCGGCGATATGCAAAAATGAGTCCATATTATCCAACGTAATTGCGAATCAAAAAGTACATGAACAGTATGGCGGAGTAGTGCCGGAACTCGCCAGTAGGGCGCACATGAAGCACATTTTACCCGTCGTGCATTCGGCATTGGATCAGGCAGGGGTGAGATTAGAAGAACTTGATGCCATCGCTTTTACAAAAGGGCCAGGTTTACTGGGCTCGTTACTAGTAGGAGTTTCATTCGCTAAGGCTCTCGGATTGGCCTTAAACAAGCCTTTGATCGATGTCAACCACATGTATGCACATGTTCTGGCCCATTTTATTGATGATGAGGGAAAAGATAAACCCCGTTTTCCGTTTATATGTCTTACGGTTTCAGGCGGACACACACAGTTGATCCTGGTACGTGACTACCTGGAAATGGAAATTATCGGAACTACATTAGATGACGCTGCGGGTGAAGCTTTTGATAAGATAGCCAAGTTGTTAGGTTTTCAATATCCCGGCGGGCCTTTTATTGATAAGCATGCAAAATCAGGAAATCCGGATAAGTTTTCGTTCAGTAAGCCGAGGATCAATGATTTTGATTACAGCTTTAGTGGTTTGAAGACATCGGTGATGAATTTTTTGAATAAAGAGACTCAAAAAGACAGCGATTTCATAACTGAAAATCTGGACGATCTTTGTGCTTCGGTGCAAAAAACGATCATTGATATTCTATTGAATAAACTGGAAAAGGCGATACAATTGTATGAGGTTCAGGATATTGCTATTGCCGGAGGGGTTTCTGCCAACAGTGGGCTGCGAGATGCCATAAAACAGTTAGGAATCCAATATAATCTGGGAGTGCATATTCCGAAGTTCGAATACTGTACGGATAATGCCGCGATGATAGCTATAACGGGTAAGTACATGTACGAACAAAAAATGTTCTCCAATCAATCGATATCTGCTTCAGCGAGATTGCCATTTCGTCCGTAAATTTTGAAGAATTATTCATCTGCCCGTATTTTTTTTGAATGATACTTGATTTGATTCGAGAAATTTTGTAGTTTAAGTGTTCATCTCTTAGTATCGAACGCCATGCAAGCAACATTAAAACCAACACTTATAGAGAAGGAATTGATAAATTCACTCTCTTTTAATGATCGTAAAAAAGTGAAGCAACATCCTGATCTGGAGGACCAATTGAAGAGTGCGACTCGTTTGGGAAATGCTTTTCATGGTAAGGTTTCTATTCTGTTTGAAGATGATGAAGGCCTGAAGCGGGTTGATACAACAATATGGGCGCACGGTAGCAAGTACATTTGTTTGAAAGGTGGTATTTGGTTGCCGATTTCGCGCATTGTAGAAGTGAAGTATTAATTTTTGGGATTTCAATCATTCTGAACATTTATCGCTGTCTTTTATCCATGCGAATGCTTATTTTTGAAGAAAATGAATTTGCATGTTTAAGGCAATCTTAGTTTTTATTTTCAGTTTTCTTGGTGTGATGCATTTATCCGCTCAAATTGAGTGGAATTTCGCATATAGTGAAACTTCTGAGCACGTTGAGCTTAAGGCGAACCTTGAGGAGGGATGGCATCTGTACAGCCAAAAAATCCAAAATGATATTGGCCCCATACCAACGTCTATTCTATTCAAGACGAGTGATTGTTTCAAACTAATTGGTAAGACAAATGAACCCGAGTCGATCAAAGCTTATGATCCGAACTTTGAAGGGGAATTAAGTTTCTTTGAACATGAGGTCGTTTTTACACAAAAAATTAAGGCTGAAGAAGGATGCCGGATAACAGGAGCTGTGGATTACATGATTTGCAACGAAACCATGTGTCTTCCGCCAACCGTTGTAGAATTTAGTATAAACATCGATTAAAAATGAAGAAATTACTATTTGTAATGTTCATTAGCTTTTTAGCTAACGTTTCGGGCATCTATGCCCAACCGGGGGGTAATTGGACCGATAAAATTAGTTGGAGCTTCAATGTTGAAAAAATTGATGATTCACATGCATATATTGTTGCTACTGCCAAATTAAAGGAACATTGGCATGTATATTCTGTTACACATGACCCTGCAAAAGCTGAGTTTACAGGTGTTCCGACTTCATTTTCTTTCGAAGGAAATTCAAATTATAAGTTGATAGGAAAGACAGTTGATGGTGTAAAACCCAAAACAGTAAATGATGATTTAGGCACCCATTTCTATTTTGAGAATAAAGCTGTTTTCAAACAAAAGATCGAGGTATTAACGGATAAGTCCTTTGAAATACAATTCAGCTACGCATTTCAGGTCTGCGATGAAAATGGTTGTTTATTTCCTCCCGACCAAGAAGCCAAAATTAATATTCAGGGGTTTCATCCATCTGCGACTGAAACGAAAGTAGAAAAGATTGCTACAAAAGATTTGATTATTTCCGGTGATGAAGCTAAAGATAAAGAAGGAAATAATTATGTATTGCACAAAGATGAATGGGTGATAGTGCCGGAAGGAAATAGTGTGAAATTTTATAAGAAATATTTAAAACTAAAGGCTAAAAATGAGAAGTAGGCTACTGTTTTTAATGCTTTCCATTGTATTCCTGAATGGAAGCATGGTTTTTGCAAATACTGATCAGGGAGAGAAAGATGTACTGGATCTGCTGAATACAGTTGAAACAACTAAAGATCTGAAGGATGCAATTACTTTGGTTGAAGATGATTATCCGGAACTTGAAAATTCAAATGAAATAAAGAAAAAGGTTTCTGAGCTTACAGGTAAATTGCATGTGGATCAACCAGTTTGGAGTTCAGACGAAAAATCAGGTGAAGAAGGAGGTACAGCTGAAGCTAAGAATGAAGAGGATAAGGAAAGCCGTAGTCTTTTGAGTTTGTTTTTAGAAGGACTGATGTGGGGGTTCATTGCATTGCTGACTCCTTGTGTTTTTCCAATGATTCCGATGACTGTGTCATTTTTTACAAAGCAGTCGAAGACCAGGGCAAAAGGGATTTCAAATGCACTCCTTTATGGAGCTTTCATTGTAATTATTTATGTTTCTCTGGGGCTTCTGATTACATTAGCTTCCGGTAGTTCTGCAACGGTATATGAATTATCTACCAATGCCTACATGAACATTGGTTTCTTTGCAATCTTCATGGTTTTCGCATTTTCATTTCTGGGAGCATTTGAAATAAGAATGCCTTCAAAATGGGTTAATTCAGCAGATAGTAAAGCAGATAAAGGAGGTTTGATAGGAATCTTTTTTATGGCTTTCACGCTTGCATTGGTTTCATTCTCTTGTACGGGACCAATTATAGGTTCTTCACTTGTGCAGGCTCTCAGTTCAGGTAATATGATGGGGCCGGCTGTAATAATGCTAGGTTTCTCTATTGCCCTGGCTCTTCCATTTATGCTATTTGCAGTTTTCCCGGGAATGATGAACTCGATGCCTCAATCAGGTGGATGGTTGAATTCGGTAAAAGTTGTACTTGGTTTGTTGGAGATTGCTCTTGCGCTTAAGTTCCTGAGCATGGTAGATCTGGCTTATCACTGGGATATCCTTACAAGAGAGGTGTTTGTGGCTACATGGTTTGTGATCTTTGCTGTGATGGGATTGTATTTACTTGGAAAGATCAGATTTGCTCACGATTCTCCGGTAGAAAGTTTATCTGTGACCCGATTCATGTTCGCACTCATTTCTTTGGTTTTTGCGGTTTATTTGCTACCGGGAATGTGGGGAGCTCCATTAACTGCCATTGATGGAGTGGCACCTCCAAGAACGCATTCAGAGGATGGATTTGAATTTGTGCACGGTCCAATTCCTGAACCGGATGATGAACTTTTCAAGGCATACAGAAAGGATATGCATAAAGTGGCGGATGGTTCAATTTTGGTGTTCCATGATCTGGATATTGCACGTGAATATGCAACCAAGGTTAATAAACCTATTCTTGTAGACTTTACCGGGCATTCTTGTGCGAACTGCAGGAGGACAGAATCTACGGTATGGACAGATGAAGAAATTAAGCCGATTATACAGGATGAGGTAGTGATTGTTTCACTGTACTGTGATGACAGAACACTATTGCCTGAAAATGAATGGGTATATTCTGACGCTCTGAAGGGCAAGATTAAGACAGTGGGAAATAAATGGACTGCATATCAGATTGAAAAGTACGGACAGATTTCTCAACCACTCTATATAATTCAGGATTTAGAAGGAAATGATCTTACCGAAGCAATAGGATATACGCCGAATATTGAGCAGTACAGAGCATTTTTGACTCGGGGAATTGAAAAATTTTCGAAATAGAAATTGTTGAATGCAGTTAAAACCCTTCCAAATTTGAGAAGGGTTTTTTTATTTTTATACTGTGAACGATCTCTTTAAAACACCAATAGAATACCTGAAAGGAGTAGGGCCGAAAAAAGCGGAATTGCTCCGTAAAGAAATTGGTGTGGGAACCTTCAAAGATCTCTTATATTATTTCCCGTTTCGCTATGTTGATCGTTCGTCATTTCAGACAATTGATGCTTTATTGACTGCGGATGGACCTGTTCAGATTCGAGGCAGAATTGTGGGGATTCAGGAGGTTGGACATGGAAGAAATAAACGACTCAATGCCACATTTCAGGATCATACGGGAAGCATTAATCTTGTATGGTTTAAAGGTGTTTCATGGGTGCGTTCATCCCTGAAAGTGAATGAAGAAATCGTGATCTACGGACGGTTAAAAGCCTATGGAGGGAAATGGAGCATGCCGCATCCGGAAATTATCCGACCGGAAGAAATAAACAGTGGTCTGCAGGCAATTTATTCATCTACGGAAAAGCTATCTGCAAACGGATTACATTCAAAGGGGATCGAAAAACTGGTAGGAGAATTACTACAGAGCAATTTTACCTTTACTGAAAATTTACCCCCTGAAATAGTATCTGAATATCGTTTGCCTGATGAAAAAAAGGCCCTGCTTCAGATTCATCAGCCGAATTCCATAGAAGAGGCTAAACATGCCCGCTTTCGTTTTAAATTGCAGGAGTTGCTGTTGCTTCAAATGGAACTCCTCCTGAGGAAAATTATTTCCAGCCAAAAACTTGGGGGACATCGATTTGAAGTAGTAGGAGATCATTTCAATACCTTTTATAAAACACATCTCAAATATGATTTGACAAATGCTCAAAAACGCGTACTAAAAGAAATCAGGGCAGATGTTAATTCAGGGCATCACATGAACCGCTTGGTGCAGGGAGATGTGGGGAGCGGAAAGACTCTTGTAGCGCTTTTGGCCATGTTAATAGCATTGGATAACGGGTTTCAGGCCGCTTTGATTGCTCCGACGGAGATTCTTGCGCAACAGCATTATGAATCAATTAGCAATGAATTAAAGGAACTGCATATAGGTGTTGCCTTGCTCACCGGATCAACAAAGAAAAAGGAGCGAGAGGAGATTCATCAGGGACTGTTGGATGGTTCTATCGATATGTTGATCGGGACACACGCCTTATTGGAAAAGACGGTCCAGTTTAAGGATCTGGGACTGGTAGTGATAGATGAACAACACCGATTTGGGGTGGCGCAACGTGCACGAATGTGGAAAAAGAATCAGGTTCCGCCGCATGTGCTGATTATGACTGCTACGCCTATTCCACGGACGCTAGCTATGACTTTTTATGGAGATCTTGATGTTTCTGTAATTGATGAACTTCCTCCTGGCAGAAAACCTGTCACAACGATACATTCCTTTGATAGCGGGCGTTTGAAAGTTTTTGGTTTTATCCGGGATGAAATTGCCAAGGGGCGTCAGGTATATATCGTTTATCCGTTGATTTCCGAATCGGAAACGCTCGACTTAAACAATTTGATGGATGGTTACGAGGCGATCTCCAGGGCTTTTCCACTCCCGGATTACAGTGTGAGCATGGTGCATGGAAAAATGAAGCCTGAAGAAAAGGAGTTTGAAATGAATCGCTTTGTGAAAGGCGAAACACAAATCATGGTGGCAACTACAGTAATTGAAGTTGGGGTGAATGTACCTAATGCTTCGGTTATGATCATAGAAAGTGCGGAACGATTTGGATTGTCTCAGCTGCATCAGCTCAGAGGTCGGGTTGGGCGAGGAGCAGAGAAATCGTATTGCATTCTGATGACCGGAGACAAGCTTTCAAAAGAAAGTGAAAAACGCATTCAGACAATGGTGCATACCAATGACGGATTTAAAATAGCGGAGGTGGATTTGAAATTGAGGGGCCCCGGGGATATCATGGGGACTCAGCAAAGCGGGCTCATGAATCTGCGGATTGCAGATCTTACGAAGGATGGACCAATTGTTTCCATGGCACGAGAGCATGCGATTAGAATTTTACAGGAAGATCCGAATCTGAATTCGGTCGATCACACATGGCTGAGAAGAAAGTTGGTACATATTTTGAAGACCAAACCGGATTGGGGAAAAATCGCCTGATGAACCAATTATTGTATTAGATTCGTAAAAACTAAAACTATGAAACTTATAACTTTTGTATTTCTTTTGCTGGCCTCATCCTCCAACGCGCAATTGATTAGCGGAACACTTGTTGAAGAGGGAAGAAAGGCAATCACTGACATCCAATTTGTTCAGCAAGGAACAGCGAATGGTTTCATAGTGTATGAGCTTGCCGTAGACAGAGAAGGAAACGTCACCGGAATAGAGCTGGTGGAATCAACCATAAACAGTACCCCCACAAAAGTGAAAGTTCGCAATTACCTCAAAACAGTAAAATTTGAAAAAGGAACCCATTACCCAGCATTTCATCACGTCCGTGTGAAAATTACCATGGTAGTACCGAAGTAATTATTCTCCGTATATTTTGTTGTAGGCCTCTGTGTATTTCTGAAGGATTATTTTACGCTTGAATTTCAAAGTCGGAGTCAATTCTCCTCCCTCTACTGTAAATTCATTCGGTAAGAGCTCGAATTTCTTTATTTTTTCCCATTGCCCGAACCCTTCATTGTAAGCATCAACCTCTTTTTGAATGCGCTCGATAACATGACTGTTTCGCGTAATGTCTTCGTTGGAAAGGTCTTTCAGATCATACCCTTTTCGCTTACCCCAGTCTTTAATAAATGCGAATGCCGGAACGATCATGGCCGCAGGGAATCTTTGCCCTTCACCGATAACGATGATTTGCTCTATGAAACGTGACTCCTTGAATTTATTTTCCATAGCCTGAGGGATGATGTATTTCCCCCCGCTTGTTTTGAAAATTTCTTTTTTACGATCGGTGATTTTAAGGAATTTACCTTCTACAAATTCTCCGATGTCTCCGGTGTGAAACCATCCGTCTTCCATTACTTCTGCCGTTTGATCAGGAAGATTGTAATAACCCATCATCACGTTTGGTCCTTTGACAAGAATTTCACCGTCTCCGGCAATTTTAACTTCAACACCATCTACCAATGGCCCTACCGTACCCACTCTGATTCCTTTGTAAAATGAATTCACGGAACAAACAGGAGATGTTTCGGTTAATCCGTACCCTTCGAGAATAGGAATGTCTGCAGCAAGGAAAATGCGTGCCAAACGGGGTTGCAAAGCAGCAGAACCACTCGCGATTGCTCTTACGTGCCCGCCTAATGCTTGCTGCCATTTTTTGAAGATCAGTTTTCGGGCAATCCACAGTTTTACGTTAAACATGAAACTTCTGTTTACCGTATCGTATTGTTCACCAACTGATACTGCCCAAAAGAACAATTTGCGCTTAATTCCTGTCAGTTTGTCCCCGGTGTCCATGATCCGGTCAAATACTTTCTCTATCAGGCGCGGAACAGCTGTGAAGACATGAGGTTGTACCTCTCTGATGTTTTCCCCGATGGTATCCAGTGATTCAGCGAAGTAAATGGAAGATCCCAAATGCATGTAGAGGTAATGCAACATACGCTCATAAATATGACATACGGGAAGGAATGTCAGTACTCTTGAGTCCTTGTCCGCAGGTATGGGCTCTTCACATGCTTCAACATTCGAAAGGATGTTCTTATGCGAAAGCATCACACCCTTCGGATTACCGGTAGTTCCGGAAGTATAAATAATTGTTGCAAGGTCTTCATATTGCGGAATTTCCATTCTTTTCCTTACAAGTTCTTCATCAACGAGATCACCGTCAACTTTTATTGCATTCCAATCTTCGGCAAGCTCACATACATCAAAAGAATAGAGATTTTGGAGCGTTGGAATATCCTTTCTGACAGATTGAATCCGTTCAGCAATTTCTTCATCTGCAACAACACAAACCTTAATGCCTGCATCGTTGAAAATATATTTGTAGTCGCTTGCCGATATGTTCGGATAAATAGGAACAACGATGGCTGCTACCTGCTGAATGGCAATATCCATAACGTTCCATTCATAACGCGTAGGCGACACAATGGCAACTTTGTCTCCCGGCTGAACATCCAGTGCTATCAAACCCTTTGATACTGCCATACACTCCTGTAGAAAATCAGCAGTAGATACGCCTTTCCATATACCTTCATGTTTTGAAACAAACATTTTCGGATTAGGATATTTGGTCAGTTGTAAATGTGGTAGATCGAAAAGTCTTTTGGCTTCTAGCATAGTTCTGTTCTTTGTAACGATGAATATAGGTAAAAATGGCGAAAAAAATGTTCGATCAAAAGTTTGATTCGTTCGATAAAGAGTTGTTTCTGGTAAAGGTTGTCTGGAAAATGTATCTAAAACACTAAAAAATTGGTTATTAGTGTAACAAAGCAAGTGTCTAAATTGTTTTAGCTGTTCAAAGAGTAGAAGTTTGAGAAGACAAGAGTACAATAAAGTAGTAGAACAGTTCGCAGGTAATCTTTATGGTTATGCGTTCCGTTTTATGCGTTCCGAGCACGATGCTCAGGATATTGTACAGGATGTCTTCGAAAAACTGTGGCTCAACAGAAAAAAGGTGGAAATCGATAAAGCGAAAAGCTGGATGTTTACAACGGCTCACAACGCAATGATCAACTTCATGACTCGAAAAGATCGTATGCATTTGTCTGATGAGATTGTGAGTGTCGAACGTTCAGTGGATCAGCAACGTCAGTATGAAGCCAGAGAGATCGTTGATAAAGCGGTTGCATTTTTACCTCCGATGCAAAAGAGTATTATTCTTTTGAGAGATTTAGAGGGTTATGCTTATCAGGAAATAGCAGACATCCTAGAAATTTCAGAATCGCAGGTGAAAGTTTATCTGTTCAGAGCCAGAAAGAAATTGAAGAAGCAGTTAAAAGAATTGATGGAACTTGCATGAGTCGTCCCAATTTTGAAAATATAGACCTTTGGTTGTTCGAATATGCGGAAGGGAATTTAACCCCTGATCAGGTCGAGCAGTTGAAACTTTTTGTCTTTCTGCATCCGGAGTTAGAGCTTGAAATGGATGCGTGGGAAGGAGCGAAAGTGACGGCTACAAAACTGGAATACCCTGCAACGGCTAAATTGATCAAAAAACCAAGTCATACCGGGCTGTCACTTACAGCTGGTTTAACTGCGCTGATTGTAATCATACTGCTACTTATTCCGGATGATCATACTGCAAACAGGGGTGTTGAGAACATGCTTACAGCTGGAAATTCAACTGATCTGAATTCAATCGGTTTAACTTCTGGTTCTTCCGGGTATGAAGAAAGAATTCAGAAATTGGAGCAACAAATTGAAGAGCTAGCCTCTCAAAATAAAGACCTTCAGGAAAGGTATGAAGAGATGTTGGGTGGAGTGAGTGGACAAAATACCAATCAAAGAGAGGAGCAAAAATCCGGCATTACTTCAAATACAGAAAGAAATTCAGCAACAGCGCGCGGAAGTTCTGTGAATAGAGGAACTTCCAATAGTGAACCATCCATCTTAAGCGCATACGAGGGAATAGGAGAGGATGCTTATGCAGATAATGATCTAAAGGCAGCTTATTTATTGCCGATCAAGCCAATTCAACCAATTCAATGGAAGATGCCTTCTGATGAGTCGGAAAGTATCAGCAGAGCAAATCACCATGATTATAAGCGTTCGTTCAGAAGTACTGTAAAATCAATCAGTCACTCGATTCAACGGATGATGGACAATCCGATTGCACTTAAGAATTCACGTGATCCTCAATACGGATTACCGGGACTGACTGCTCAGGATATCAATTTCTCATCTGTAGGATCTCTGCTTACAACCCGGGTTCAGACCTTAAGTCGTATTCAATTCCCCGGAACCGACCAGGAGCAATTAATGAATACGGTTAATATTGATGGTTATTCTTACGGTATTAGAGGAGGAATAGGAGTGCAGTTATATCATTCCACTTTCCACAACGGAGGAATACAAAATGGAGGAATGGCACTAACCTATGCTCCGAAATTTTCGGTTAACCGATTCCTGTCAATTGAGCCTTCGGTAAGATTTAAAATGGGAGCTAAAGTGTTGGATTATGATCGCGTGTCCAGCCTGAATCAGGTAGAAATTCAACCGGGTGTTACAAATGCATTCTACCCGGATGGAACGCAACCGATTGGGCATCAACTTTGGTACAAAGACATGGGACTGGGATTGATGGTGAATACGAAATGGTTCTTTGCAGGAGTTAATGCAGATAATCTTTTCCACCATCAGGATAACATTTATACAAATGACTGGAATAATCAGCTCAGAAGTACGACGAACTTTACAGCCACTATGGGAACGGATTGGGAAAATGCGAAAGAAAACATGCGCCTTTCTCCTTATGTAGTATTTAATGCAAATAACCATAGAAATACTGTTTACGGAGGAGCGAACTTCCAATGGAATTGGTTTACACTTGGTGCAGCAGTTTCTTCGAATGCTGAGCCAATTGCAAGTGTAGGTATGAAATTCAAACATTTTGTTTTGAGTTATACCGCAGATTATTCGAAGAGCAATTCACTGAACAAACAATTATTATCCCACCAGGTATCCATAAGGATAAATGGAAATACCAGTCGATTTGGGAAGCGACTGACAAATTTGTAGAGCTATGAAGAGGTTGTTAATTATCGGATCATTATTATTGAGTACCACCACGTTCGCTCAGGATCCACAGTTTACGCAATTCTATGCGAATCCGATTTATTTGAATCCGGCATTCGCGGGGTCGTATGGTTGTCCGCGGTTTAATGTAAACTACAGAAACCAGTGGCCGAGCCTTTCAGGTAATTATGTAACCTATAGTATG
>QKAV01000053.1 GCA_003247185.1 Crocinitomicaceae bacterium | reverse complement strand
AAAGCGATTTTTTGCTTCCAGCCAAGTGGGAGGGAACCCACCAGCTTATCCGCAATTTCTCCGAGACTTAATTCTTCCAGCAAAGCTGTAGTCTTTTCTTTTATTGCTCTGATAGTCAATCCGTAAATCCCGCCGAAGAACGTGATGTTTTCCTTCACGGTAAGATCATCGTACAAGGCAAACTTCTGACTCATATACCCGATGTTCTTCTTGATTAGCTCAGATTGTTTGTACACGTCAAAACCTGCTACTGTGGCCTCTCCTGAACTCGGCTTAGAGATTCCGATCAGCATTTTCATAGCAGTGGTTTTTCCGGCGCCATTCGCTCCTAGAAAGCCAAAAATTTCACCTTTTTTCACCTCAAAGGAAATCTGGTTCACAGCCGTGAAGTCTCCAAATATTTTGGTGAGCCCCTTAACCTCTATGACGTTTGTACTTTCCATTTCCTTTATGATTTTGCAAGTTCCATGAACGTGTCTTCAATAGTAACTGCAGTCGGTTCTATCCGAATTTCATCTAAGCCCTGTTCTTTCAGGTAATTCAGGAGTTCTTCCGCTTCGAAGCTATCCCGCATATCACTGTAGTGTACAAATTCTCCGAAAGGGTAGACGCTGTACTGGTCCTCGTATGCTTTCAATGCGTTGATCAGTCGGAACATATTGTTCGCCTTGATCGCGTAGATTTTTTTCGGGTAATGTGTTACAATGGCTTCCGGTGTGTCTACTTCCAGGATTTTTCCGTCCTGAATCAGTGCAATGCGATCACACAAAGCTGCTTCATCCATGTAAGGCGTAGATACAAGTATGGTAATGCCTTTCTCTTTCAAACGCTTCAGCATTTCCCAGAATTCTTTTCGGGATACCGGGTCAACTCCTGTTGTCGGTTCATCCAGAAACAGAACTTTAGGTTTATGGATCAAAGCGCAACTCAAGGCCAATTTTTGTTTCATACCTCCCGAAAGATCTTTTGCACGTCTGTTTTTAAACGGCTCAATCTGTACATAAATGTCCTTGATCAGGTGGTAATTTTCTTCAATGGTTGTTCCGAAGATTGTAGCAAAGAAATGCAGATTCTCTTCTACGGTTAGATCCTGATAAAGCGAGAATTTCCCCGGCATGTAACCGACCATAGTGCGGATGATTTTATAAGCCTTTACAACATCCTGATCCGCTACAACTGCTTCACCTTCATCTGCAATCAACAGGGTGGTGAGAATGCGGAATAAAGTCGTCTTGCCCGCACCATCTGGACCAATCAGACCGAATAATTCCCCTTCTTTTACCTCGAAGGATATATCCTGAAGGGCCTGAACCTTTCCAAATGATTTACTGATATGTTTAACCGAAATACTCAAGCTCGCTTATTTCGCGTTCAACCACATTTCCGCCGGCATTCCGATTTTCAGACTCCCGTCGTTCTTCACACGTACTTTAACCGCGTACACGAGATTGACACGTTCTTCTTTAGTCTGAATAATCTTTGGTGTGAATTCCGCTTCTGAAGAAATCCAGGCGATTGTTCCCTTGTACGATTTCATATTATCTCCCTGATCCACTTTCACGGTAACTTCCTGTCCGACTTTGATTGTACTCAATTGCGTTTCACTCACAAATACGCGCAATTCCATGGTACTCATGTCTGCGATCTTGTAGAGCGGTTTTCCAAATGCCGTAATTTCAAATGGTTCCGCATATTTGACTAATACATCACCGTCAACAGGGTTAATGATGACACTTTTTGCAATCTGATCTTCAATTTGTTTGATTTGAGCGTCGATACTTTTCAATTCACTAATTACTGAGGCATTTTGAATTTCAATACTTCTGATCTGTTGATCCAGCACATCAATTTTACCATTGATATCATCTAATTGCTGTTGCGTGGCAGCTCCGTCTTTCAGCAGGTTTTCAATACGTGTTTTAGAAATTGCAGCCGTTTTTAGCTGTGCTTTGAGTACACTGATTTGTGAAAGCACTCCTGCTGATTTGGAACTGATCACACTTTCAGAAGCGCGCAATTGATCCATTTTCAGTTTTAATTGCAGCGTATCGATATACCCGACAACGGCATCCTTTTTTATGTGATCGCCTTCCTCCAGTTTGAAAGACTGGATTTTACCATTTCCTTCAGCTGAAACAATGGTACTCACAGCCTCGAAATTGCCGTATCCGTCTGCTCTTTCATCTCCATTTCCACATGAGAAAAGTAAGAGCGCAGTTGTAAACAGTGTGATTAATCTATTCATGACGTTTGTTTCTTGTTAGTTTCCTTTAATCGTATTGTAATTGGCCTTTGCCAGTAAAAACTGTATTTCATGTGTTTTTTGAGCCGTCTGTGCATCGAACAGGTTGTTGAGCTCAGTTGCGTACGCAGAAGGTGTGATCGTGCCATTGTTTAATTCTGCATTAGCAGATTGCACCAGTTTTTCACGCAGTGCAATCAATTTTTCATCCGACTCAATCAATGCGGCGATCTTGTCCATTTCGATTTGCTGCTGTTCCAGTTCCATTGACGTATTCAGTTCGAACACTTCTTGTTGGTTGTCAATGAGCTCTTTAGTAATTGCCAGTGACTGACGCTGTTGCTGTGACATGTTCCAGTCGAAAATGCTCCAGTTAAGTTTCATGCCAACCATGTAATACGGCTGAAAGGTATTATCCAGCATATTCAAGCCCGGATTACCATAACCTCCCATGGCAAAACCGAATACTTTGGGTAAGTTTTTCTTTGTAAACAATGTTTCCGAACGCTCAATTTTATCCTTTTGCAGTTGAAATAAATCGAGTTCGGGGCGGGTGAGGCCGTTTGTATTCAGTGTTCCCGCTGTTGAAGCAAGTTCCGTTGTAGAAGTGATTTCTTTTCCGATCAGTTTACTTAGGTTGGTAAGCAGGCTTTCTTTGTTTTTGTCCACTTCAATTGCCAGTTGGTCCAACTTCAGTAATTCCACTTCTATAACGGTAGCGGCACTAGATTTAACTGCCCCGTTGGAGATTCCGGAATTGATTTCTGCTAGTTTTTTGGACAACAAGTCTTTGTTAGAAGCGATTAATTGTTGCTTTTCCTGCAGGAGTAGAATAGAAAAATAGAGTTGATTTACCTGCTTTTTCAATTGATAGACGGAAACTTCCAGTTGTTTCTGCTGCGCATTGAGATCTGCTTCTGTTACTGCCAGATTATCGTTAATCACACCTCCGTTGTAGATCAGCTGATTTACGGTAAGTGTTGCTTTGTATTGATCTTTGTTAGGTGGTGCAATGGAGAACATAGGATTGTCAATTGCAACGTGCGTAACGTCGGATTGATAGGTTGCCTGTGCATTCAATTCCATGGTCGGGAGTCGGTTCTTTTCGATCACGGATCGGTCCAGTTCATTCTTTCTGACGTTCATTTCTGCCTGTTTCAATAACGGATAGTTCGTATTCAGGAGCGTGTAGCATTCATCAAGCGTAATGCTCTCCTGGGCAAATGACAGGATTGGAAGCAAGAGGGTAGAAATGAGGGTAATTTGTCTCATGACTTTACAGTTATAGCGTTCATAATAAAATCGGCAATGAATACCTTTCTTTCTTCAATAAGAGCTTCAAAATCTTCTTCCGAGGATTTGGTAACTACTTTAAGTAATGGTTTTCCAATAAAAGGGAAAATATTGAGCGATAATATGTTAATGAATAATTGTTCTGCTGATATGGGGATAATTTTACCTTCTACAATGAGTTGGTCCAATTGTCGTTTCAACCCGTCCAATCCCGGTAATTTTTCCTGCAGAGCCATTTTTTCCAGGAATTTGGGATTGCGGTTCAACTCATGGAATACGAAGTTCGGAAGGTAAGGATGCTTGTTCAGAAAAGTGATGTACTGTTCGGAAATGTGCTTGATTTTGTATTCCAGTGGCATATCCGAGTTCAGCAGATTATCGATTTTAGGAGCCATCATGCCTATTGCTTGTGTGAAAACAGCTTCAAATAACAGGTCCTTACTTCTGAAGTAATAGTGGAGTAGCGCCTTATTGATCCCGGCTTCGTCTGCTATTTCCTGCATGCGTGCTCCGAATAAACCTTTCTGTTGAAAAATGCGCTTTGCAGCTTCCAGAATCTTGTTTTCCGTATTTTCTTCTTTAGTTTTAACCATAAAGTTTAACCATTTGGTTAACAAATGTACAAATGAAACTTTTAATATTCAAAAGCATGTTGAAATTTTGTATTTTGTTGAACGAAATAGAGTGTATTCACTTATTAAACAAGTCCTTCTTATTTTGTTTTAAAGTGTAATATGTTGTGCGTATAAGTAAGATAGAATACATTAATGAAGGAGATTGAAAAATTAATCAAGTAAATGTGTGCTGCATCAGGTAAGGTTAGTCATGAGCAACTATTTCGAAGAACAGACATTTGAAGGGGAATCTCTAGAGCAGGAAGAGATTTCTGCTGGGGAGTACGAGTTGTGCGTGTTCAGAAATTGTGATTTTTCTCAGGGAAATCTGAGTGGATTCAGCTTTTTGGAATGTGAATTCATCGAGTGTAATTTCAGCAATGCAAATCTTTCGGATGTCTCTCTTCAGTCCGCCCGGTTTACGAATTGTAAAATGCTGGGGCTCCATTTCTATAAGGCAAAATCGTTTGGATTTGAAGCGCATTTTGAGCAGTGTCAGCTGGATCATTCTATTTTCTACCAGATGAACCTCGGTTCCTGTAGTTTTAATGCCTGCCAATTGAAAGGAGCGGATTTTTCAGAAGCAGGAATGAAAGGTGTTTCTCTAACCAACTGTAACTTGCAGAATGCCATTTTCGATCGTACAAACCTGGAACGTGCTGATTTACGAGCTACCATAAATTATATGATTGACCCCGAAATAAATCGTTTGCAGGGGGCTCAGTTTGACATGCCCGGCGTATTGGGACTGCTGGCTAAATACAAGATTAAGGTCAGTCAGTTTGAATTAAAATTGAACACTTTTCTCCGAAAGTTGTATCGAAAGGCAAAATAACAATGATGCAACGACAATTTCTAATATGGATACTGGCTCTACAACTCCAGTTTCAGGCTTCAGCACAAATGAGTTATCAGGATTCACTCTCGCATATATTTGACTTCGCACATGATCTGTATCTGGAGGCGATGGATGATCATCTGCACGGTGACAGCGTATTGTATGATCTGGATAGTTTGAAACAGCTTATTTACAGTGATCAAAAGGCTTTCTATTCGATTGATACAGCTGCGAGTTATCAGATTCTTGGAATTTACGACTATTACTGGGAAGATGTTGTTGGACGAGGGGCAACAAGTAGTATGGAAGGAAACCTCTTGTTGGTGGATAATCGTTGGAAGTTGGTTGCCCGAAAAGCAGCCATGACCTATACCGGAAAAGAGATCAAAGACGGATTCATTCTGAATGACCCGATATTTGATTCAAAGCAAGAGGCAGCCAATATAGGTCCGTTTTTTTTGGAACGTGCTGATCACATGAATCGTTTATGGACTCCTGTTGTATCGGGAGAATACCTTCTCATACGCAAATTGCACAATTATCCGAATGGTAACATGACCAGTTTTATGAGTGAGCAGGTTTTCTATTTCAGGAAAATGGAGTAGTTTTCAGTCATGAAAGCTTTTGAGGAATATAACGCTCGCCTGGAAACTACAGATAAGGTTATTTGTGATGCATTGCTGCGGATCATTTCGGACCAGTACCCGGAATACGAAGCAAAAATCTGGCATGGACACCCCGTATGGTTTATTGAAGGCAATCCAATTGCCGGATACCATAAATTGAAGCATTCTGTTCGTTTACTGTTTTGGAGCGGGCAATCTTTTGAAACACCGGGTTTGGTTCCGGAAGGTAAGTTTAAGGCAGCAGAAAAGCGTTTTACAGACCTTTCGGAGATCAACGAAGAAGAAATCAGCAACTGGTTACAGGAAGCAACAACTATTCAAT
>QKAV01000140.1 GCA_003247185.1 Crocinitomicaceae bacterium | reverse complement strand
GTATAACCCTGAACGCATCCACTTTGGTGCACTACGTGTTTTGAATGATGACCGGGTCGCTCCGGGAATGGGGTTCTCCACCCATCCTCATGACAACATGGAAATCATTACGATTCCTTTAACCGGAAAACTTCGCCACCGCGACAATATGGGAAATGAAGGTGTGATCTCCAATGGAGAGATACAAATCATGAGTGCCGGAACGGGGGTAACGCACAGTGAATTTAACCCGGATCACGAACATGAGTTAACGCTTTTCCAGATTTGGATTTTTCCCAACCAAAGAAATGTTGAGCCCCGATATCAGCAACTACAAATCAACGAATTCGATAAAAAGAACGAATTCATTCAGCTCGTTAGCCCCAATAAGGATGACGAAGGAGGCTGGATCCATCAGGATGCCTGGATTACTTATCTTGATGCCGATCCCGATCGATCTTTTCAATATACACTTCACTCGGAGAACAGCGGGTTATTTGTGATGAGCATCGACGGTACAATCAGTATAAATGACATCACACTGAACAGACGCGATGCATTGGGCATTACCGAAGCGACAGAGATAACCATTTCTACATCGACCGAAACTCAGGTACTACTACTGGAAGTTCCTTTAATATTTTAACTTTTACAAATGCATAGTATAATTGATGACCTTAACTGGCGATACGCCACAAAAAAATTCGATCCTTCAAAAAAAATAGAAGAAGGAACCGTAAATATCATCCTGGAAGCGCTTCGGTTGGCTCCTTCCTCTTATGGATTACAGCCGACAAAAATTTTAGTCATTGAAAATCCGGAATTAAGATCAAAATTGGTTGATGCGGCCTATGGCCAGAAACAAGTTGAAGAAGCATCACACCTGCTCGTTCTTACCTCCTATCGGGAACTTTCCGTAGAACTGATTCACAGTTTTATAAGTGAAGTCGCTGTTACCCGAAATCAGGAGCGTGAATCATTAAGCGGATTCGAGACAATGTTGTTGAATTATGCCAATACCAGAGATTCAGATTTCCTGAGTGAATGGATGAAACGTCAGAATTATATTGTTCTGGGACATCTCATGCAGATTTGTGCGCAACTGCGTATTGATGCAACGCCAATGGAAGGGTTCGATCATGCCCAATTTGACCAGCTCTTGAGTCTGGAATCCAAAAATCTGAAAACGGACCTGGTTATCCCAATCGGTTACCGACACGATATGGATCCGCAATTACAGCGAAAAAAAGTCAGACGAAAGTTTCACGACGTGGTGGAATTCATCAAATAAAAAAAGCCCCTTCCGGGGCTTTTCTCATTATTCCTTTACCTCATCAGCGGTCTTTTTTAAATCAAACCAATCTATCTTTCTGGAGAAGTACATGGTCACCGCCAGAATAAAGAACACACCTAAGCTTCCAAAGAGCAATGCGAAATCCTGCAATTGAATGATAATGAAGATAAACGCATAGAGAATAATCAATATGATGGATGTCATTGCTGCCAACGTCCACGATTTCAACATGGATCGGCAGTACAGAAAAATCAAACTAATCGTCATGGCTGCCGCAATAAAATAAGCCAGATTGAAGAAAATCTGCTCACTGAAGGCCAGTAACAACACATAGAACAAAATCAGTGCAATACCAACCAGGATATATTGGATGGGATGTATTAATATGCGATTGAGCACCTCTACAAAGAAGAAGATCAGATAAGTCAACACGATAAACAGAATCGCATATTTGGCTACGCGCATCGATTTCTGATACACATCCACCGGAACTTTTAAGTTCACGCCAAAAAGGACATCTTCCGGCTGATGATCTCTTCCAATCCAATGCTGTGGAAAATTTCGATTCAAATGCAAAACTTTCCAGTCAGCAGTAAAACCATCCTTCCCCACTTTTCGGTGCTCCGGCAAAAATGCACCATCAAAACTGGGTTCCGTCCAGGATGACCTTAATGCTACTTTCGTCTCTTTACCTATCGGTGAAAACATCAACTCCTCACTTCCATTAAGATGGAGATCAAAATTCATTCGGACAGCTGATCTGTTTGAATCCAGTTTGACCGGAACACTCAAGCCCGATGAAACAATGTCTCGGTTTGTAACGCCCGGATTGAATTGTACCTTCTTATCATTGACTTTTAAAACTACCTGATCACGAATTCCCTTTAAATCAGAGATTCCTACGGTTACAAAGGCCTGATCCCATTCAAATGCTTCTTCCGGAACGCCGGAACCCCGCAAATCCAATTGACCAAAATCAGCATTGAACTTTAGATCCGAACCGTACAAAACAACTTCGTAAATACCACGCTTTCTGATTTCCGGGTTCACAACACCTGATATATTCAGATCGTTCGGAAGAATATGGTAGTATTCCCGGTCTCTGATCGTTTTAACCGAGCCGTCTTTTTGAGTAACGTTCCGGCTGGTGATAAATGGGATCGTAAGTACCGGACCAACTATCTTTTGTCCGTAAGCATGTTTGGAGCTTACTTCCAGTTTAGCTTCAATTTGCCTGTGCATCCGCTCTTTGATCAGACCTTCGACCATAAAAGCCGGAATCAGCAGCAACAGAATGAGAATGGCTATCATCCCCATTTTAAAAAATACATTTTGAAATAATTCCTTCATAGCGTTTGTTTTTGATTTCGACCAAAACGCCTGCTGGAATTATTAATTATCTCCCCTTACACTGTTTTAACAACTGTTAACCAATAATTTGTTAAATCATGGCACAAACACCCTCACAACACGACGTACACCATCAGTTCCTATTTGAAGCAAATAATAGCCGGATTGTACATCGCTACAGTCCAGTTCCATATCGGAATCAGAAGCTGCAGTTTTCAGAATTTTACCATCCATACTTATAAGACCGATTTCAGCAGATTTTTCGTTGATCTGAAATTGAAAAACTTTTCCGTTTTGCTTCATTGTTACACCTGAAATACCATCGTTTTGATCAATAACTCCAAGCGTATTGATGGTTATCACAAAGGAAATTGTATCACTGTCACACGGACTCAACGCAATGAGCTGAACAGTGTAGTTTCCATTGCTTCCATACGTGTGTACTGTATTGGTATCCTGCGAAGTTGCCCCATCCCCAAAATCCCACTGAAATTCCTGTGCTTTCGTGCTATGATTCGTAAAACTGACATCTGATCCGTTCACAGTGTAGGTAAATTCTGCCTGGGTATGCTCAGAGACAGGTCTCAGATTCCAAACATCCAGACTGTCCATTAAACTTGTTTCCACCGCTTGCTGCAGGATAAATGCATCAGCAGGACTGATGGTGGAATAAAATGTTGCACCTACCGGAGATTTTCTAAATAAACTCGTATAAAATGTACAGGCTGCCAAATAGCTTCCTTCAGCGCTTGGATGCGATTCATCTGATTGATATAACTGAATGGAAGGATAATTATCCCGTACATATTTCCACACAGCACCTACCGGAGCAACCGAGCCTTGTGTTGTATCTGCAAAACGCAAATAGGCTGTTCTCAATCGGGCTTGCATCCCATCGTATGTGGAAATCGGTTGCCATTGCGGATCTCCGTTTTCTCTCCCCCACGTTAAAAAGAACAATGCTTCGGAACAAAAATTATTAGCATAGATACTATCCGCCAGTTGAACGGCATAAGGCAATGTTTCGGTATCAACCTGGCTATCCGGAAAAGATGGTTCCTGACTTTGCGCCTGCAAGACAACATAATCCCATGGATTGGAATGAATCGCAGTGTACGTTGCCGCATTGGAAGCATGATATTGGAATGTTGCTCCGCCTGCAGTCTGTGATCCAAACGTAACCACGTCCCCTTTGGAAGCGGCCAGATCATGCACAAGCTGAGGTAAATTATTGACATACGTATAACTGTTTCCTATAAACAAAACAGAAACACTATCCTGGGCAAAGGATTTTAAGGCGAAGAATGATAAAGTGACTAAAATTGAAATTTTTCTCATGGGAAACTCTTATTTTGCGTTAAAACTGCAAACGAATAAAAGCGTTGCTTCGTTTTTTAATCAGAACTCGCCCCTAAATTGGAATGCTAAATGAATCCCTTTAAGTATACACATTGGTTCATCCTACTTTTTTTACTTCAGTTTCAAGCCTTTGGCCAGCATGGGTTGGATTATGATCATTCCATTCCTGTAATAAAAAGTGGTTCGCCATTAATGAATGCATGGGCAGGCGGATTAAACTGTGCACAGGTTTCGGACTTTGATTTTGATTTTGATGGCGATCTGGATCTCTTCATTTTTGACAGAAGTCGCAATAATATTCGTGTACTTATTCAAAAGGATAATATGGGAACTCCATATTATGAGTTGTTCTATGATGCAAAACTCTATTTCCCGTCTGATCTGGAATACCGGGCCCAAATGATCGACTACAATAACGATGGAAAAAAGGACCTTTTCACCTATGGTATAGGTGGAATCCGAATCTTTAAAAACACAGGAAGTGCGGCAGTGGGACCACAATGGGAACTCGTTACCGATCTACTTTATTCTCAATATCCGAATAACTACACCAACCTGTATGTCAGTTCTTCTGATATTCCGGCTATTGTGGACGTAGATTTTGATGGCGATATTGATATTTTAACATACAGTTTAGGAGGACAGCACATCGAGTACCACCAAAATCAAAGTATGGAACTATATGGAGTTCCTGACTCGCTCATATTTGAACTTAAAAATGAATGTTGGGGAAGATTCACAGAAGAATTCAGTTCCAACATTCTTGTTCTGAACGATCCCAATTCTCCTTGTTCCGATGGTGGAAATATTGCCAACCCGCTGCGCGAAGAGCCTAACAATCCTGTTCAACAAAAACACGCAGGCTCAACACTTTTAGCGCTGGACTATGACAATTCAGGTGTTCTGGACCTGGTTATCGGAGATGTATCCTATCCGTCCGTTACGCTTGTAATCAATGGTGGAACGGCGCCCAATACCAACTCTGCTATGATTTCGCAGGATAATAATTTCCCCAGCAATACAACACCTGTGAACATCAATCTGTTTCCGGCATGTTTTTATGTAGACGTGGATTTTGACAATGTAAAAGATCTCGTTGTAGGAGCAAATGCCCGGAATATTTCGGAAAATGTTTCCAGCGTTCGTTTCTACAAAAACATAGGTACGAACACTAATCCGACTTTTACATACGTTTCCAATAACCTCTTTCAGTCAGATATGATTGAACACGGTTTTGGATCAATTCCGGTACTGTTTGATTACAATCAGGATGGATTAAAGGATCTTTTTGTAAGTAACTTCTATCGTTACAAAGATTACCTGGACAGGGAAAGTACGGTTGCTTACTATAAAAATACCGGTACTGCAAACGCCCCGCAATTTACTTTTGTAGACAACAATTTCCTGAATTTGAATTCCCTGGGACTGGGAATCAGGTTGGTTCCTGCCTTTGGTGATATCGACGGAGATAACGATCCGGATTTGTTTATTGGTCGTGAGGACGGGACCATTGCATTTTTTGAAAACATCGGAACAACAGGATCTCCGTCCTACGCGTCTCCGTTGTTAAATTATACGGATAATACCGGTGCAATTATTTCTGTAGGCTCCTATGCTTTTACACAACTTTTTGATCTGAACAAAGACAATCTAATCGATTTAATCATTGGAAAGAAAAATGGTCAGATTTCTTACTATGAAAATACGGGGACATCAACTTCTCCTGAATTCACGTTGATGAACAGTTCTCTTGGAGGCGTAGATGTTTCCAATACTATTCCTGACGGCTATTCTGCCCCGCATTTCTTTAGACAGAATGATACAACACGCCTGTTTGTAGGAAACTACGACGGAGACCTGATCCTTTATGACAGCGTTGACCTCCATTTATCTCCGGGAGATACTTTCCATCTGCATTCCACTACTTTTTCGGGAATCAATGTGGAAGGTTACAGCTCCATCACAACCGGGGACATTGACAATGACGGGGAAATGAATGCATTTGTCGGGCAGGACCTGGGAGGAATTTTTGCATACGAAAGCAATCCCAACAGTATAGCGTCTCTTGCGGAAATCGACGTAATCCGTTTTGTCTGTTACCCCAACCCTACTCATGAATCGTTGTTCTTTGAATCTACGGAAGTAATAGACAACATCACCATCTACGATCTGAATGGTACAGAAGTGAAAGCTATTCATCCGAATTCTACAAAAGATGAAATCCAAATCCCTGAATTGAGTTCCGGAGTCTATTTATTACGTGCAATTTCAATCAATGGGAAAGTGATCAATCAGCGCGTGATAAAGATCTAAAGCGCGATTATTTTCTCAAAATACGGGCTGCAGGTTTCATTTGGATGTTCAGCGAAAATCCCGAAAACAGTGGAACCACTTCCGCTCATACACGCGTAAATTGCTCCTTCATCATAGAGCTTTTGTTTCAATGCCCCAATCTCCGGGTATTTTTTGAATACGGAGATTTCAAAATCATTAATCAAATCCGATTTCCATGTATCCATCGGCTGCCCGATGATTGATCTTACCGAAGGCACCTCGCTATTGGGTTCCACGCCCACATAAGCTTCGGCCGTTCCTACATGAATCCCAGGATTCACGATCTTCAGATAATAACTCTGTAAATCAATCTCAACCGGGGTCAGAATCTCCCCTCTTCCACGGGCAATTTGTGGCTCACTCTTAATGAAAAACGGGCAATCACTTCCCAATTCTGCGGCGTAAGCCTCGAGTTCAGTTGACGATAAGTTCAGTTGATACAGATTATTCAATGCTATCAATACATGCGCTGCATCAGAAGATCCACCTCCCAACCCTGCACCCATTGGAATCAATTTCAGCAAGTGAATGTATGATTCCGGGATATCATGGTGTTTTTTCAACAACTGATAAGCCTTCCAGCATAAATTTTTCTCCGGGTCTCCTTCTACAGGAATACCACTCAAAACGATCTCTTCTCTTTGATCAGGCAGTATTTCCAGAACATCGCATACTTTAATCGGAAGCATGCAAGTATCAATTTCATGATAGCCATCGGATCTTTTTTTCAAGATCCTTAAACCCAAATTTATCTTCGCCTGTGGAAATAATATCACGAAGCTAAATTACTACAACGAAACAATTTTTGTAACTTTCGCCCCTCAAAACTAAAAGTTTTATGGCTACATATTTGGATTTTGAAGTACCGTTGAAAGAGCTTGAAGAGCAAATCCAACAGACAAAAGAGATCGGTGTAAACACGGATGTCGATATGTCAGATAAGATAAAGGAATTGGAAACCAGACTCATGGAAAAAACCAAAGAGATCTTCTCCAATTTGACACCATGGCAACGCGTACAGTTGTCCCGCCATCCGGACAGACCATACACGCTGGCATATATTAATGCAATCACTGATGGTCAGTTTCAGGAATTACACGGAGACCGAAGTGTAAAAGATGATAAAGCTATGGTTGGTGGTTTCGGTCTGTTAGACGGTGAGACAGTAATGTTCATCGGTCAACAAAAAGGGATCAACACCAAAATGCGTCAGTACCGTAATTTCGGGATGCCAAACCCGGAAGGATACCGCAAGGCATTACGTTTAATGAGACTGGCTGAAAAATTCAATAAACCGATCGTTACTTTCATCGATACTCCGGGAGCATTCCCAGGATTAGAGGCAGAAGAAAGAGGTCAGGGAGAAGCAATTGCCCGTAATATTTATGAAATGATGCGATTGAAAGTTCCTGTAATCTGTATCATTATCGGAGAAGGTGCATCAGGAGGTGCTTTAGGTATTGGGGTTGGAGACAAAGTAGTGATGTTGGAAAATACCTGGTATTCTGTTATTTCTCCGGAGTCCTGTTCTTCTATCCTGTGGCGTTCATGGGATTTTAAAGAAAGGGCTGCTGAGGCATTGAAGCTTACTTCCGATGACATGAAAAAGTTAGGTATTGTTGACGGAGTCATCAAAGAACCTACCAGTGGTGCTCACAGACATCATGAAGAAACATTTAAAACAGTAAAAAAATACATCAAAAAGTATCTGGCTGAATTAAAGGAAATCGATCCGAATACAAGGATAGATAATAGAATTCAGGCCTTCGAGAAAAGAGGTGTTTGGAAATAAGCTGATTTCGTAATAGAATAAGAAATTAAACGTCTAAGGGACATGAGATACAAATTGATCATACTTCTTTTAGGCGTTTTTTTTATTTCTTCTAACTGCGAACAAAATCAGGTAAGTTATACCATTGCTGATCCCGTTCGCTTGTCGCAAGACTTTTTACTGGCGATCAAAACGGAGCAACCTTTCAAACAATATGAAGACACACTGAGTCATATTGACCTGAAAGCATTAAAAATCAGCTTAAACTCTCCGGAAAAAAAACTGACATTTTGGATCAACACCTACAATTCTCTTGTACAGGCGAAAATCAGAAAGGATCCGGATGCTTTTGAAAAACAAAAGGAGTTTTTCAATGATGCGAGTGAAGTAATCGGTGGTATACAATTAAGCTTAAACGACATTGAAACAGGAATTTTAAGATTACAACCTGTTCAGCAAAACGAAGAATTTATTGCTGACTTCAAGGTTGAAAAACTCGACCCGCGTATTCATTTCACACTGAACTGCGGTGCCACTTCCTGTCCCCCTGTTGCTTATTATTCACCTGACAAACTAGATGAACAACTCGAATTGGCAACAGAATCATTTGTTTCCCAGACATCTGCCTACGATGCATCTGCCAATCTGTTGACGGTAAGTCAATTATTTGAATGGTATGCCGATGATTTCGGGGGATATGAAGGTATTATCGATTTGTGTAAACGCTTGAAGATCATCGATGAAAATCTGCAACCAAAACTAGCCTATACTCCATACGACTGGCATTTGGATATCGAAAATTTCGAGTAATGGAGAACCCTCGCGTGTGCGTTATTATACCAGCCTTTAACGAAGAGCAGGCTATCGGGAAAGTAATCCGTGATATTCCGGAATTCATTACACAGGTAATTGTAGCGAACAACGGTTCCACGGACAATACGAGACAAGTTGCTACGGATGCAGGAGCTTTGGTTGTGGACGAATCCCGAAAAGGATATGGCTGGGCCTGTCTGAAAGGAATGGAAGCTTCGAAAGCGTATGATCCGGACATCATCGTTTTCCTCGACGGGGACTACTCTGACTTCCCTCAGGAAATCCCAAAATTGATCCGTCCGATTGTTGAACAGAACATGGATCTGGTAATCGGATCGCGCGTACTGGGAAAGCGGGAAAAAGGATCATTGACGCCTCAGCAGCGTTTTGGAAATTGGTTGGCTACACGATTAATGCGCCTGTTTTACGGAGCAAAATTTACGGATCTCGGACCATTCAGAGCTATTAAAACGGACCAACTTAATGCTCTTAAAATGTCTGATAAAACCTATGGCTGGACCATAGAAATGCAGATCAAAGCTGCGAAACAAAAGTACCTGTTCACCGAGGTGAGCGTTGATTATAAAAAAAGGATTGGTCAATCAAAAGTAAGTGGTACGGTGAAAGGTACTGTACTTGCAGGAATAAAGATTATATTTGCCATCTTTAAGTACCGTTTTTAATACATGAAACTAACTACTCCCATGCTAAGATCAAGTTTATTCTTGTTGCTTTTGCTATTTGCCGGATCAGCTATGGCTGAAACTGTTGCGCCTTTCGTTAAAGGAACGTTGATCGATGCGAAGACCGAAAATGAGGTTGAAGATGTTCGTATGACGATCCAAAATCTGGATTCAACCAAATTCTATAAGGCGAAAACAAATGGCGATGGGGTTTTTGAATTCAAGGATATTCCGCTTGGTTCCTATAAACTTGTTGTAACCGACCGGGTTTACAATAGAGTTGTTGTGCCTTTTACATTGGATTCCAATCATGTGGAAAACGGATATACTTTCACGACTTTCCCTGTAGGACGTAAAGTTTCGTGGATGTTGGATTGGGGTAATCGCGGTGATCAGGAACATTACTGGTCGCATTTTGTATCAAAAATCCTGATTATTATTTATTTCTCTTGCCTGATTCTGATCTTCTTTTACAGTGTTCTTCAGCTTTCACTGGCGATTACGTACATGCGTAAGAAAAAGGAGCGCTTATCAGAACCAACACCTGCATTCGATTTGAACAATGCTCCTAAAGTGACCGTTCAATTGCCGATGTTCAACGAAATGTATGTTGCGGACCGAATCATTGAAACCGTTGCAAAATTTGATTATCCGAGAGATAAATTTCAAATTCAGGTTCTGGATGATTCCACAGATGAAACAAAAGATCTGATCGCCAAAAAAGTGGCTGAAGTTGCAGCTACCGGAATCAATATCCAACATATTCACCGGGTAGACAGAACAGGATATAAGGCTGGTGCTCTTGATGCAGCCATGGACCAGGTAGAAGGAGACTTTATCGCCATTTTTGATGCTGACTTTGTTCCGGATCCGGATTTCCTTTTAAAAACAATTCCTTACTTCCAGGATGAAAAAGTTGGAGTAGTACAAACCCGTTGGGGACACATTAACAAAGATTATTCGATCTTAACAGAGCTACAGGCCTTTGGATTAAATGGACACTTTGCCATCGAACAGGGAGGAAGAAACTCTGCAGGACATTACATCAATTTCAATGGTACCGGAGGGGTATGGCGTAAGAAGTGTATTGAAGATGCCGGTGGTTGGGAACACGATACGTTAACGGAAGATCTGGATCTTTCTTACCGCGCCCAAATGAAAGGCTGGAAATTCAAATACCTGGAGAACGTTGTTGCTCCTGCCGAATTACCGATCACCATGTCCGCATTGAAATCACAGCAGCACAGATGGATGAAGGGTGGAGCAGAGTGTTTCATTAAAATGTGGAAACGATTGGTGACGACTAAAAATCTGCGCTTCACGGACAGGATTCACGGTCTATCCCATTTGTTTAATTCCTCCGTTTTCATTTTCATTCTGATTATCTCGCTTTTAAGTATGCCTGTACTTCATATCAAGGATAGTTTCTCCGATCTGAATTACATTCTCCAATACGGGGTTATTTTCTTACTCAGTACAGCTTTCCTGATGGTATACTACTGGAATGCTTATCGTGACAAAACGGACAACAAATTAGGATCATTCTTCCGCTTTGTCGGACGTTTCTTCCAATTCCTTATCGTATCCATGGGACTTGCTCTGAACAACACTGTAGCCGTTTTGGAAGGATACATGGGGATTAAAAGTTCGTTCGTTCGTACTCCTAAATTCAACGTAAGTAAGAAAAGTGAATTCAAAGGAAATAAGTACGACAAAAAGAAACTTTCTATTCTGAATATCGGCGAAGGAATTCTATTTGTGTTGTTTGCTTATACCGCAATTAACCGTGCAATCTATGGAGATTTGGGAATGGTTCCTTTCCACCTGATGCTGGCTATTGGTTACGGAATGGTGTTCTTCTATTCAATTGCAGAAATCAGAACAGCGAACAAAGCGATCAGAGAAGCGGAGAAAGAAGCAGCTTAATGCTCTTTTTTCGGTACAGGATCGTGACCATGCCCTCCCCAGGGATGGCAACTCATAATTCTTTTTACACCAAGATAGGTTCCTTTAAATGGGCCCCATACCTTTAATGCCTCAAGCATGTAATTGGAGCAGGTTGGTGTATAACGACAACTCTGAGGTAATATCGGCGAAATAATCCACTGGTAGATTTTTACAATTACCACGATCGGAAAATTCAGGATTTTGTACAGCACTTTCACAGTGTAAAAATCGGCAATTTGTATGATTTTAACGATTTTCTGTGAATTCATTTCCATTTTGTGTAACATACATCGCAGAGAAAGCGTTATTTTTAAGAAAACACCTGTTATATGCTCAGATATTTTGCTCTCCTTCTTCTCTCCTTTTCAACATTCGCTCAGGATTCTTATTACAATTGGGATCAGGAAAAACTGGATGTGAAACATGCCGATGATAATCATATTGTACTCAGTGCTGATGCAATCATTTCCGAAGGATGGTCTGATCTTGCTCAGCCAATGTTCTGGAAAAAAATCATGCGTCTTTCTCCTGACTCGTGCATTGTAAATATCGCAAAGGACAGAAGAGTAATTGCTGTAATGAGTAACACCGATTGGAATAAGCAAACTGACGCGCAAAAAGACGCCTACCGTGACAGTGTGAGACAAATTTACGGACTGAGCTCAGAAGATCGGATTTTTGTAACTACCGGAAAAAATGATTTCTACAAGTTTGACCTCGTCTACCCTACCATTGCAAAGGGTATAGAAGCTTTTGAGCGCAACAATGTAGATCCATGGTACGCGCAGGCAATTTTACTGATTGAAAGTCCCGGACAATTAAAGAAATCCCGTGCCGGAGCGTACGGTCCGTTCCAATTGATGCCTGCAGTTGCAAGAGCTCAGGGACTTACGGTTAACCGCTATCATGACGACAGGGAAGATTTTGATAAGAGTGCGTATGGTGCCTCTCAACTCTTGAAAAAAATCTGTATTCCTGAAGCAAAACGCATTCTCGATAAACATCAAATTTCATATAAGGAAAATGACCTCTGGTTCAGATTATATGTCCTTCATGTCTATCATGCCGGAGCTCTGAATGTGGACGCAGTGACAGCAAAAATAGGATCAAAGGACGGTAAAGAACTGATACAACAAATGTGGATCAACACAGCTGCCAATTTTGGAAATAACTCTCAAAACTATTCGCAACTCGCTTTGGCCTCACAGCTCATCTTACATGATCTGATCTACGAAAGATGTGACTACATTTTTGAATGTAGCGACAAGTATTCTTCTATCCGGGAATAAACTTCAGCGATATTGAGTTGACACAATGCCGGGTATTCTTTGATGTAAACCCTTCGCCATTGAACACATGTCCCAGATGGCCACCGCAATTGGCGCACAAAATTTCTACACGTCTGCCATCCGCATCTGTCTCTTTTCGAACTGCGCCAGGAATTTCATCATCAAAGGAAGGCCATCCACATCCGGATTTGAATTTATCCTCCGACCTGTACAAAGGCGCTTCACATTGTCTGCAAACATACACTCCCTTGCCATACTGGTCATTGTATTCCCCTGTAAAAGGCATCTCTGTTCCTTTTCGAAGGATAATGCGCTCCTCTTCAGGTGTAAGCTTGTTCCAGTTCATCAAATAGCTATATTCGCGATATTGGACATCAAACTTTCCATTACAACGTCCAGTGCCTGCTTCAAAATGTTTTCCTGTCCTTCTTTCGCCTTGATATATAACATCCCTCCTTCATTACCATACGAGAATGTCGCATAATCCACAATCTCCACCAACTTCATTTCTCCTTCAAAGCCAAATTCCTCCAGATCTATATCCTGAAAACTCAGAAACGCAGTAAACCCATCTTTTCCAAATGATTCGCACCCTTTCGGTAATTTCATGGAATTTGTACTCTTCTTCCCTCCTTCAAGTGACATCGCAAAATTCCCGTAAATTCCATCGTCTTTATACTCATAATCCGCAGGCGGTAATTGATCCTGCACCATAGTGAATAGCATTTTGCCCGAATCCGTTGTTCCATAGAATGTATTTACACCGAAACTATTTTCCATTGGATTACCAAATAAACCAACCCCCATTTGTCCATCCGACAATTTAGAAAGCACTTTCTCCGATCCCAATAAGCTCAGCATGCCTCCGCCCATACCAAGTTTTGAAGAAATGGTTCCAAGCGTTTCCGGAGAGTATTTCTGCATGAATGACTCGAGTTTATTGACATCCAAATTCAGAGCAGCTCCCCCTAACATGATTCCTTCTCCCTTGTTCAACTTATTAAAGATGTTATTCGAAGGATCTTTTCGAAAGAACATTTCATTCATCAGTGCATCACTGAACAGGTGGTCAATTTTCATTGTGGCTTCACCATTCTCGAACCGAAAAACTGTCATCATATATGAGTCCTTCACCATCGTTTGAATCTCTTTCTTTTTGGTATCATCCAATTTTGACAGATCCGTATTCGACGAGCCATATAAATTCTCGATATTCACACCAATAACAACATCTCCACTGCTTTCCAGTACTTGTAAAGCTTTACCGGTGATTTCCTCCTGCTTAATCGCTTTCAGATTCTCCTTTACAACTTCTTCCGCATTGTAATCATCAGGACGTATCGTGGCAATAGCCAGATCATTTGTGATTCCCAATACAAAATCACCATCTTCCGTAAAAGCAAAGTCCTTTTTCTCCGTAACATCAAATGAACGGTCGTTCAATTCCATGATCAAACTATCCTTATTCTTTACTTTCATAAATAAATGAACAGCAGCAGGAGTTCCATCCTGATTAAACGGACCTTCGATCGCATAATACAATGGTTGATCAATGTTCATTACGGAGTTCACTTTATTGATTTCCGTTCCGATCAGAACTTTCAACTTATCGTTTCCTTCATATCCTGTTTTATCCAAAAACTGTTTCACATTGACACTTCCGAATACGGCTACTTTTGTATTACCGTTGAGATAAGAAGCAACATAACTTTTTAGTTCCCTGCCTGATTCATCATCAGAAGAACAAGAAAACAGAACGAGTGAAAGGACTACGAGCGAAAGAATTTTTTTAAGCATCATTCAGAGTTTAAATTCGAAATAAAATTAGGACAATTGAGCATATTTTGTGCCATAAAATTCAATTTCTGTTCTAAATTTGGGTATGCATAGCGTGGAGCCATATTACCATTGGAGAAATCTGTATATTGCGGATGAAGATGACCGTTCTCCATTCTACGGGCGCATCTATAGTGAATTCGAATTCCACAATCAGGTATACAATTTTCTGATCCATCCTCAATGGGATGATTTCGGATCAAACACACTTTATACCAAGATCTTATATGTTGATTACGAAGACGGATATGCCATCATGGAATTCATTGGAGAATGGAATGACGCCATCGAAAATGATATCATGACATTAAAGCGAGACGTTTTGGACGAACTGATCGGTATGGGTATTCAGAAGTTCATCTTTATTGGAGAAAACGTGCTTAATTTCCATTCTTCGGATGATTGCTATTATGAAGAATGTGTAGAAGACCTGGAAGACGGGTGGATCGCACTGGTCAATTTCCATGAACATGTCGAAGCGGAAATGGCAGCGGTAGGAATCGATCAGTATTTTTTGATGCAAGGAGAGTTAGATGAGCTCGATTGGCGTACCTATCTCCCTCATCAACTCTTCAAAAAAGTTCGGAAGATCGTCAACTCCCGATTCTGATTAATTATTCAATTTCCCCTGAGCAATCCAACACTCTACGTATTGGATTAAGGAATCTGCCAATTTTGGTGCTCCGGCAGGCATTGGACTAAACCCGGCATCGTGGCGCATAGCTCCGAGTACCTGATTCGCTGATGGACTAATATCCTGATGACTTGTAAGCGTATAACCTGCTGAACCTGATCCGGCATCATGACACCCACTCGTACTACAGTTCTGAGTGATCAACGGTAAAACAGTAGCACTGAATGAAATCGTATCCGGACAATTCGGATTTACAGACACCGTACTCACTTTATCCTTTTTACAGCTGATAACCATCACAAGTGTGAACAAAAATGCTGATGCGAACATTATCTTTCTTTTCATGGAATTCAATTTATTGGTATAACAATTATTTAGAGAATTTTCTGCTTATCGAGAATCCTAGTCTGAATTGTCCTTTTGACCAATCAGAGAAGGTATAAGGAATAAACTGTGTCTCTCCAAAACCTCTTGAGTTCGTTAAGTGTATCGCGAAATTGTGTCCAAAAGTTTTCCATTCAAAACCAATTCCCAGACTATTTGTATTATCCGTACGCATTCCTTTTTCTTCAGCCTCCGGAGTAATTACCTGATAGTACTCCAGCAATACAGCCATTTTCTTTGTTACCCCGATCCGCGCTGCTCCTCCAAGTGCGAAGATGGTGTTGTAATCGCTCGTTGCTACATAGTTTCTGTGAACCATAGTCGGCATCAGAGCCAAGCTTAACCGATCTCCAAACTTACGTGCAACGTTCAATTGAACGCAGTAAGCCAATCGGTGCTGCCACTCAGGAAAACTGCTTACTTGTGTAAGATCTTCACTCGCCTTCATATAAGTAAAAGAAGAAGTTCCAAGAGCCGCCAATGAAACAGGACTTCCTCCCTCCTCGCCCTGACGCAGAATTCTGTACTTCACAAAACCATCCATCAAAGAGCGGTACGGAGCGCCGGTTCCCTTACTTCTACCCAATCCAATCTGAAGGTTATCTGTAACACCATATTCCAGGGCTATTCGAATATCTGCCGCATTATCCAATCCAAAGAAGGTTTGCGCCCCTCCCTGATCTCCTGCTATATCTCCAAAACGGTGCTGAATTCGAAATTCAAGTGCTCCTTTTTCTAATGTTTCTACCGAATGTCCATTTATTACACGAGTGTCTAAAAATGTCCCTTCAACCGTTGCTGGTCCTTCAAATTCTTCTTCTTCTTCCTGAGAGAACGCAATTGTAGAAGCTGTTAAAGCTCCGATCATCAATAAAGTAATACGCATTGTCTTTTTTTTCCCGAAATATACACTTTAGAATTGATAACGCTTTTAGTTTGTGAAAGGTTTGTGTTCACTTAAAAAATTGTACTTTAGAAGTGTAATAACCTGAACCATTACAACGTGAAAAAGGCTGATATCAGAAAATTATTCCTCGAAAAGAGAAAGTCCTTATCTCCGGGTGAACATATTTCTATTTCCGATGCTATATGTGATCGCTTATTTTCCAATTTTCAACTGGCAGACAAAAAAATCAGTTTGTTTCTTCCCATCGAAAAAACGCGTGAGATTAATACTTACCAGATCATGGATAAAGCGATGAGTATTGGGGCTCAGGTTGCCGTACCAAAAACAAATATGAAGACCAACGAACTGAAGCATATTCAGATCGATGAGCAAACACAATTGGAAATTTCGAATTACGGGATTCCAGAACCTAAAAAAGGAAGAATTATTTCCGCTGAACACATCGACATTGTAATCGTACCCTTACTTGCTGTTGACAAAAGAGGATATCGTGTAGGCTATGGAAAGGGCTTTTATGACCGTTTTATGAAAAAGTGTTCTCCGAGAGCTCAATTCATTGGCATTAGTCATTTTGATGATCTCGTAGATGAAATTGAGGATGTACATAGTAAAGACATGAAATTACATGCCTTGATAACGCCGAATCACATATACCGCTTCGAACAGTGAAACAAGGGCACACACACCTCCTGCTAATTCTCGCAATTCCACCTTTAATTGCAGGTATTGGATTGATCGATATTTTGTTCATTCGAATACTACTTTCAGTCATTCTGGGAATTCTTCTGTACATGCTTTACAGGAAGTTATAACCTTATCCTTTTCATTTTCGTAAATTGATGTGTGAGATATCTCATACTCATAGCAGTTTGGGGACTTTGTGCTTCCATTCAACCTGAACCATCTTCGAGAGGAGTATTTGGGGTAAGGGTTTCTATTGGTTCCAACTCACAAATCAATACGTACGTCTGCTTTTTGGATAATGGAAGGGTTTTGACTCAGAAAAAGATGTTTGACGAAAAATCCTTTATTAAAATAGTATCTGGCACCTGGCCAAGTATCTACAATCCGAAAAGAATCAACTATTTTGAAGAAAATAATATTTCATGTGGCATAGATAAAGACTCCGTAACTCTGATCGAAAGCACCTACTGTGCACCATTTGACTCACTTTGGAAGATTCGATTTGCTACCTATCCGTTTATTACCCGCATAGAACCTGGTTGGGGAAACAAACTTCATAAACCCTCTTTGAAACAGGAAAAGTACTTATACGACAGATACAATGTTGCCTCAGTCGACGCAAACTTCTTTATGGACTCTGCTTTCTGGCTGATCTTACATGATGTCACCGATCCTGTTTGGATCAGAAGTTACAAAGCGATGCGCGATTAGCTTTATCTTTGTGAACTATGCGCAAATCAATATCTCAAAAACAGCGGTCTGGTTTCTTTTTTACGATCACTTTATTTGTAATCGGACTCCTAATTCTATCCAATTGTGGCGGCGATAGGGGAGTATTAGAACCTCTGAGTGAAAATTGGGAAAAAGCTGTTCCTTTTCAGCAGGTTCCTGATGGCATCGGATCATTGAATGCAGAAACATGTGGTGCTTGTCATCAGAACCACTACGCGGAATGGCAGCGTTCCACGCACTCTCAGGCCTGGACAGATAAGCAGTTCCAAGCTGAAATAATGAAGAAATCCAGTCCTTATTTATGTATCAATTGCCACATTCCTCTTGAAAACCAGCAGGAATATCTGATCGAAGGGCTTTGGAATGGAGATATTTATCAGCCGGAGAAGAAAAAAAATCCGCATTGGGATAAAAAATTACAACAGGAAGGAATTACATGCGCTGCTTGTCATGTCCGGGACAATATGGTTGTTGGACCCACCGGAACAAAAAAAGCTCCACATCCTGTAAAAAAAGACCCTGCCTTCCTATCCGAAGGATTATGCATTAGTTGTCACAATGCGAATGCGACTCTAACCCCGACCTTAGCCTGCACGTTTGAAACTGGAGACGAGTGGAAAAATAGTAAGATTTCATCTGAGAAAACCTGTATCACTTGTCACATGCCGGA
>QKAV01000157.1 GCA_003247185.1 Crocinitomicaceae bacterium | reverse complement strand
CCCATGTTATCGATCTCCACTTCATCCACAAGTCCTTTTATCTCTTTCAGCACCACTTCACGAATGCGTTGTTCGAAACCAGGAGCTCCCGGGGTGGTACAGATTTTATTCAACAGATCAATATTCAATTTCATGGGGTAAACTTTAGTGTCCATAAAATTAATAGCATTTGAAGAATGACTACCTTTGCAGGGATGAAAAAAACCATTTTTCTCATAGTATTTACGATTATTGGAGTAGGGATTACCTACTATTATATTCGTCCGAAGGAGAAGAAACTACCTGTGATTAATCCGGTAGATGTCAACGAAGAAATGGTGGATCCGGAAATGCTGCGCGTCGGTTACGGACATACCATTGGCAATTTTTCATTTAAGGATCAGGAAGGAAGAACGATTTCCAATGAAACGGTGAAGGATAAAATCTATGTGGTGGAGTATTTCTTTACCACCTGTAAATCGATTTGTCCGGTGATGAATAAAGAAATGCAACGCGTACATGAGCAGTTTGGAGACGATCCTGATTTCAGAATTTTGAGTTTTACAGTTGATCCTCAAACTGACACGCAGGAAAAGATGATGCAGTATGCAAAAGATCATGGGGTTGATAAAGGTGCAAACTGGCATTTTCTTACCGGAAACAAAGACAAATTATACAACCTGGCGCGTACTTCTTTCTTCGTGTTGAAACCGGCAGAGGCAGAGAACATCGGAAACGGAGACGAGGACTTTATTCATACCAACAATTTTGTTTTGGTGGATGGAGAAGGCAGAATTCGTGGTTACTATGACGGAACATCTAAAAAAGAAGTCGATAAACTCCTGCACGATATCGAATTGCTTAAAGAAGAGTGATTGCTAACCGCTAATTGCCAACTGCTAAAAGCCATATCAGAAGCCATATCAGCAATTAGCGGTTAGCATTTAGCTAGTCTTCACTCAGATCGTCGAGAATTTTCTTTACATCCACTTCCGTTGCTGTCAGCATCTCTTTACACACTTTGATCAATTCACTGGCACGCTTTACTTTGGCACTCAGAACATCCACGGTAATCTCGCCATCTTCGATGTCACTGACAATTTGCTGTAGTTCTTCGTAAGCATCTGTATAAGTCATTTTATTGCTCATCTCTTTTCTCTTTGTGTGTTAATGTGGATTGTAAAATAAATTCTTTGGTACGTGTTTCCAGGGTTGCACCTTCTTTGAGGTCTTTTTCCGTCGGAATCTTCCCGTTGATTGTTGTAATGGAGTAACCCCGATTTAAAACATTGATCGGATCCAGAAGACGAACGGTTTGTTCAAAATCTTTCAGATTTCTGGTTTGATTGATCAAAGTCTTTTCAACGGAATTCTCCAGACGATACAGGATTTGATCAATTCCGTTTCGCTCCGTCTGGGTATAACGCATACTTTTCTCCGCTATTTTCTGCTGATAGTTCTCCTGTAATCGCTTTTGATCTGCAATAAAACGTTCGGTTCGGTGGCGAAGCAATTGCCCGGACTGCTCCAATTCGTGATTGCGCCTCAGGAGAGTTTCTTTGGTCTTTCCGTGCAGTTTTTCCGAATTTCTACCGAGTTCAAGCAGGCGTTGTTCTATAAAATAGAGCGTATTCGCTTCCAGGCGCTCACCGAGATCCCTGACTTCCAGATCAAATTCGCGAAAAGTCTGGATCAGGAATTCTCCCAGTTCAGTTGGAGTTATCGCATTTCTAAAAGCGATCATTTCAGCTACGGTGAGATTGGTAGAGTGCCCGATTCCGGTGAGTACAGGTAGCGGAAAGTCGGCTATTTCTTTGCAGAGCAAAAAATTGTTGTAACACGACAATCCAACTTCACCACCACCACCACGTACGATCACTACGATGTCAAAATCATCTGTTCTGCCTCTAAGTACCCGCAATTGTTCGATGATACTGTTGATGGCTAGATCACCTTGTACATAGGCCGGAAATAGTTCACGTTCGATGAGGTAACCGTATTTATTATTTTCAAGTACCTGATAGAAATCATTTAATCCCTTACTCGCAGGAGCAGAAATAACAGCAATGCGTTTGGGTAATAACGGAAAATCCAGTTGCTGATTGGCATCTATCAACCGCAGTTCCTTCAACTTCTTGAGTGTTTCCAATCGTTCGCGTTGCAATTCTCCAAGCGAATAGGACGGATCGATATCCACAATTTCAAGGCTCAGGCCATAAACCTCGTGAAAGCTGATTCGAATCTGCATTAATAGCGTCAGGTCGTCTTTCAAAGGCTCTTTCACTACCTCCATAAACCGTTGATTGATCCGCTCGAAATTCTGCTTCCAGATCGTACCGGAAATCTGAGCAACAATCTTTCCGTCTTCCTTCTGTAACAATTCGGGAAAACAATGTCCGCTGGGATAGCGATTGAGTTTGTGCATCTCCGCCTTGACCCAATATAAACTTTGGTAGCGCTCTTCAATCGTTTTGCGGATCGATTGCAACACCTGTTTAAGGGAAAAAATCTTCGGTTCGGCAGACATAATTTAAAGATAGGGCTTTTGAATTTGCACAAAGAATTATAATGCCCCTTTTTACAGATCCTTCATTTCTTTCATCTTTCAACCATCGTCCTTCGACGGAAATTAAAAACAAAATTCCGCTACATTTGCATACCAAAAATAGAGCAACATGCAAAAGATAGATTCGTATGATTTTAAAGGAAAGCGAGCACTGATCAGGGTTGATTTTAATGTGCCGTTGGATAAGGAAACATTTGAGGTAACTGACGATACGCGAATTCGTGCTGCGGTGCCGACCATCAAGCATGTTTTGAATAACGGCGGAAGTGTTGTTTTAATGTCACACCTGGGACGTCCGGCAGAAGGAGGGGAACCTCGTTTTTCCTTAAAGCATATTATCAAAAGAACATCCGAATTGTTAGGTGTTGAGGTGATTTTTGCAGGAGATTGTATTGGAGAAGAAGCATTTAAGATCACAAAGGATTTGAAACCGGGACAAGTGGCGATGCTGGAAAACGTACGTTTTTATAAGCAGGAGACAACGGGTACGGAGAGTTTTGCTGAAATGTTATCTCGTCACGGAGAT
>QKAV01000121.1 GCA_003247185.1 Crocinitomicaceae bacterium | reverse complement strand
GTAAGCAGATTTTCAATTCATCCCTATCTCTTCTATCTGAATAGCAGACCTGAGTTGATTCCTGATAGTCGCGAAGTTGCCCGCGTAATCGAATTTGAAATTTCAGATTTGCTAAATGATCAGATCTTAACGCAAAGAGATCTTTCGATAGGCAACGGATTGATCCGGAAGAATATTCCGGGATACCATATTGACGATGACACCTTCGTTTGGGGTGCAACAGGAATGATCCTTGCTGAGATCAGATCCTTGTTGCTGAAAATATCCTAGAATCTTACTCTTGCAAACCCAAATGCCGTTGACACACTGTTGGATTTATTCATAAAGAACGTCAGCATATCTCTTGATGAAATTCCCATTTCGTAGGTTCCGCCACCAAACACAAAGTTAATCCCAACCGGAATGTTATTCTTGTATATTCCGCCACCGTAGTATCCGGCCATCAAAGTCAACCATTTTACCGGTCTGATTTCTCCTCCAACGGAGATCACTCCATTCTGAACACTTCCGGGAATTTCGCGATTGAAAGGTGCAATAAAATCTACTCCTACACTAGCAATTTTACCGATATCAACATGTCCTCCGAATCGGATAGTTGACGCATTCTGCAAGACAAACTTTTGTTGTCCCTGCAGCGATAACAATCCTCCGTCCCCTAACAACTGATCGTAACTGTTGGTAACATTATAGTTCTCCAATCCATCCAATGACATTCTGCCGACAATTGAATCCTTAACCGTATAAACATTTCTTGTATAAGTCACGGAACCAATATTATTTACCGCAGCACTAACCGTTAACATCCCCAGTAATTTCGCACTTACGGAGAAATCAAGACCGTAACCGTTACCTACACTCTTCGGTATAAAACTCTTAGCACTCTGGAAACTGGAAGGGTTCGTATTAGCGATTGCACCATAATCGATTCCATAAGCAGGAGAGAACGATGAATACATGTATACTTTATCTCCGTCACTTTGAAGTGTCATCATTGCCATGGATTGGATGAATCGACCTCCGATACCTCCGTACAAAGCGAATGTAGAATCCTGTCCAAATATCTTTCTACCGTAACCAAAATTATAGTAGCGATCCCATGTAAAACGCAATTCGGACCCTTCGGTAATCTTGCTCAGGTTCAATGGAACGGTTATCGTACCAGCAATAACATGAGATAAAGTATCATTCGAATAATTTCCGGTATTCTGAATCTGAGTCGTATCACTTCCAAAAACCACCGTCAATGAATCAAAGTAATCAGAAAATTTACCCTCAAAAAGTAAACCGGCAGTCTGATCATTCAATTTGGAGTACCAGTTGTATTTTTCAGTAATCGAAACTGCAATCCCTCCAAATTTCTCATTGTGATAGGAATATCCTAACCAATTATAACTTGCATCAATCGTCAGACCCGCACGGAAGTACTCTGAAGCAAATTTGCGTTGTTCCGCCCAATCACTGGAAGTATTATCCTTCCCCAACACATCATTCCGTACGGCTTTGTACAGTTTACGAAGCTTATCCACATTCAGCGAATCCGAATAAATCCCCAGATTAAACTCCGTACTTCCTACCGTAAATCTTTTTCCGTATCTGTTTCCCCATCCAAGCGCAGAAGGATTGATCCCTAATGCATGGTAATCTGTCACCATCGACGTAGCAACACCTCTACCTACCGCAGTGTATGAAACTCCCTGCGTTTGAGAAAAACTTAAAACTGAAATAAATGAAAATAGGGCGACATGGAAAATACGGATCGTCTTCATGAGAGTAATATAGTTTTTTAATGATACTAATATAGGTTAAAACTACATTCCCAAAACAAAAAGAGGAACAAGTTTATTGAACTTCTTCCTCTTTCTGCTAAACCATGCTAAAACTATAAAACCCAAAAACGAATAATTGCTTATTCCCTTTTGATGAAACAAAGTTAATACTCAATATTTATAATGCAAGCATAATACAGTTAAAAAAATGTTAATTATAGTATTCCTATTTCTCTTCAAACCTCAGAGAACTGTGATTTACACTCGGGAAGACGAATCGCCTAGTGTAATGCAAAGATCAGATACAAGGAATTTTAAGAATAAAATGCGGATTAACACATTCGTAATGGAAGAAGATATGGTTAGTAGGATGAAATAGCTATCTTTGCGCCCGAATTAACAATTGAAACACAATTAAGATGGCAACAAACAGAACTTTTACAATGCTTAAGCCAGATGCAATCGAAAACGGTTACATGGGTAAAATCCTTGATATGATTATCCAGGCTGGTTTTGAGATCAAAGCAATGAAATACACACGTTTGACTGAAGAGCAAGCAAAGAAATTTTACGAAGTACACGCTGAAAGACCATTCTATGGTGAATTAGTGGAATATATGACTTCCGGACCAATCGTTGCAGCAATTCTGGAAAAAGAAAACGCAGTTGCCGACTTCCGTGCTTTGATTGGTGCTACTGATCCTGCTGAGGCTGCTGAAGGTACTATCCGTAAAGCTTACGCAGAGTCTAAAGGACGTAACGCAGTTCACGGTTCTGATTCTGATGAGAACGCTGAGATCGAAGGTAAATTCCATTTCAGTGCGAACGAGATTTTCTAATTGAAATTTTCTATAATGTGAAAGGCTCTCCACTCGGGAGCCTTTCTTTTTTAACTAAATTTGAGTCTAAAAAGCGAAATTATGTACAAACATTCCGTTGAAGAACGATTCATTAAATATGCAATGGTCGACACTACTGCCGACCCGAATTCATCTACCTTCCCTTCCAGTTTAAAACAAAAGGACCTGGGGAAAATTTTGGTGGAAGAATTAAAAGCACTGGGAGCCGGAGAAGTTGAAATGGATGAATGGGGATATGTTTTCGCTACTATTCCGGGAAATACCGATCGCGATTTGCCTACGATCTGCTTCTGCTCGCACATGGACACTGCTCCGGATTGTAGCGGAACGGGAGTAAAACCTATCGTTCACCGCAACTATGACGGTTCTCCGATCACATTACCGGATGATTCCACACAAATCATAACAACAGAACAACATCCTTATCTGAAAGAAAAAATCGGTGACGATCTGATCACTGCCAGCGGTCTGACACTTCTGGGTGCAGATGATAAAGCGGGAATTGCGATCATCATGGATCTTGCGCAATATTTACTAGCACATCCTGAAGTAGAGCGTCCTAAAATCCGGATCCTTTTTACACCGGATGAAGAAGTAGGAAGAGGTGTTGATCATCTGGACATGGAAAAACTAAATGCAGATTTCGGATACACACTGGATGGCGGAACATTAGGATCGCTTGAAGACGAGAGTTTTTCCGCAGATTCCGTTACTGTAATTATTGAAGGGATCAGTGCCCATCCGGGATATGCGAAAAATAAAATGGTGAATGCACTCAAAGTTGCTGCCGAGTTTGTTTCAAAATTACCTAAAGACAGCTGGTCTCCGGAAACTACGGAAGATCGCGAAGGATTTGTTCATCCTGTTTCTTTTACAGGCGGAATGGAAGAAGCAAAAGTAAGTTTCATCATTCGCGACCACGACACAGCAAAATTGGCTCAATACGAAGATCGATTGAAGGGATTACTTCATGAAACGCTTCAGGGTTACCCTACGCTGAAAAACGAATTTATCGTAAAAGAGCAATACCGCAATATGAAAGAGGTACTTGTTCAATATCCATTTGTATCGCAATATGCCCTGGATGCCATGACAAAGGCCGGAGTTACTCCAAAACCGGAGATCATTCGCGGAGGGACAGACGGTTCGCGTCTTTCGTTCATGGGATTGCCAAGTCCGAATATTTTCACAGGAGAAATGGCTATCCACTCCAGACATGAGTATGTGAGTGTTCAGGACATGGAAAAAGCAGTAAAGACATTGGTGGAACTGTGCCAAATCTGGGCGAAACATAGCTAATGGAGCACAAAGCGATTATCGATAAAATCAAAAAGGGAGAGTTTGAAAACACCTATCTCCTGCACGGTGAGGAACCTTATTACATCGACCTCATCTGCGATGCTATTGTCGAAAATGCGCTGCGTGAAGAAGAAAAAGATTTTAATCAGAGTATCATTTACGGACGAGATGCGGATCCCGGGAATCTTATCGCCGAGCTGAAAGCCTACCCGATGATGGCGGAAAGAAGATTGGTGGTTTTGAAAGAGGCTCAGGACATGAAAGGCATCGAAGACCTGGAGCCGTACTTTGAAAATGTAACCCCGACTACCGTATTCGTCATTTGTCACAAATACAAAAATGTTGATAGTCGGAAAAATGTCTTTAAAAAAGCTGCAAAATCAGGTGTTACCTATAAGTCAGCAAAAATTCCCGACTATAAACTGGCCGATTGGATCATCACCCAGGTGCGTGCGTCCGGCTACGGAATTACAGAAAAGGCAGCCGTACTTTTGACCGAATTTCTAGGCAATGATCTCGCGAGAATTACCAATGAACTGGATAAACTGTACCTGCTTGTTGAGAAAGGAACAACGATCAATGACATACATATCGAGGAAAACATTGGGATTTCGAAAGATTACAATTTCTTCGAACTTTCAAATGCCGTCGGAAGCAGAAATGTGCTCAAAGCATTCACGATCGTTGATTATTTTGTGCACAATCCGAAAGCAGGTCCGCTTGTTCCGGTAGTTAGCAATCTTTACCGCTTGTTTAAAAACCTGATGCTCATTCATTTTCTGGAGAACAAAAGTAAAGAGTCCGTCGCTTCAGCACTTAAAGTACATCCGTTTGTGGCAACGCAACTGATGGGTGCGGCCAAAATCTACCCTCCTAAAAAAGTAGCGGCAAATATCCATTTGTTGCACGAATATGATCTGAAGTCAAAAGGAATTGGTAACAGTGGATTTGAAGACGGAGAACTGATGAAAGAACTTGTTTATCAACTCATGCACTGATGCGACATTTCTACGCTCCAAATATCAGCCCGGAAGACAACATCTACAAAATGGATTCGGATGAGTCCAAACATGTTGTTAAAGTCCTGCGCTTAAAGGAAGGTGACGAAATTGCTTTACTCAATGGGCAAGGTCATATCTTCAGAACCCGAATTGCGTTAGCGTCTCAAAAATCATGTGAGCTGGAAATAATCGATGTCGAATTTCAGGAGCGCCCTGCATACGATATTCACATCGCCGTAGCTCCGACCAAACAAACAGAGCGCATGGAATGGTTTATCGAAAAAGCTACGGAACTGGGAGCAACGCAAATTACTTTTTTAGACACGAAAAA
>QKAV01000191.1 GCA_003247185.1 Crocinitomicaceae bacterium | reverse complement strand
CTTCTTTTAGATCATTTATTTCCTCTTGTAACTGATTGAGTTTTGTTTCAAGGTCATCTATGTTTTCCTGTGCGGATGCTTTTAGTTTTTTCAATTGGTAACTGAACTCAATACTCTCCTTTTTCAGAGCGTATTCCAGTTCGTTTTGTTCATCCGGAGTCAGATTTAATTGTGCATGGAGTCGTTTTTCATCACGTTTCGATTTCTCAGATTTGATGAGTGCTTTAAGAGCATCGATTTCCATCTCTGACCGGAGTTTTTCCTCTTCTACGGCTCGTTCCAGTTTTTTCAACTCATTTGAGCGTTCAAGCTCCTCAAGTTTCAATGTCAGAGCGTTGACTTCTTGTTCTTCTGCCTTAAAAAATCCAAGATCATCCAAAAGATCAAATACAGGAGGGACAAAGCCTTCATGGTGATTGGCATCTGCAAGCTTTCCTGAAAATGCGGCGAGATATCCCGGCTCTCCGGATGCATCTTTGACAACCAGTACGCCAAACATTTTTCCGATAACCATTCCATCCATGTCAGCATCCAGTCCAAAATTATGGTTCCACGGATTTTTCTTTAAATAGTCTTCCTGAATCTCATGCGCTGCCTGAATAGCCAGTTCGTGAGGAGAATAGTAAAATGGAAACGTGAATTTTTCCGGAAGCTGCGGATCCGGTTGTAAATGTTGAAATCGATGTAAACAATCGATCTTCATTATCCTACCATTGCAAGTTCTACTCCGGAAATTAATAGAATCAGAAGAATTAATCCAAGGGCAATTCTGTAGTATCCGAATACTTTGAATCCGTGTTTACTCAGAAATGAAATAAAACTCTTGATGGCCAGGTAAGCTACGATGAAGGCCACAATATTTCCTACAAGCAGGATGATCCATTCACTGTTACTGGATTCCATCAAAAGATCGCGTTCGTCCCACATACTTTTTACAGTTGCGGCGAACATCGTCGGGACCGCCAGAAAGAATGAAAATTCCGCGGCAGTTTTGCGCGTTAGTTTTTGAGTAAGTCCGCCGATAATTGTAGCAGCAGATCTGGATACTCCCGGGATCATGGCAATACTCTGAAAAACACCAATCAGAAAACCTGTTTTGTAGGATACTTCTTCTTCTCCTTCTTCCTCGTTCTTTTCGAACCATTTGTCTACAAACAGGAGGACAATTCCACCAAGCAGTAATGAAATAGCGACCACCCAGATATTCTCCAACAGCTGATCGACGTAATCTTTTAGCTGATCGACGTAATCTTTTAACAATAAGCCCAGTATTCCGGTTGGGATAAAAGCAACAAAAAGTTTGACGTAGAAATTGATGCTCTGGAAGAACTTGTTGAAATACACCAGTACAACTGAAAGAATAGCTCCGAACTGGATCGCTACGGTGAATAATTTGGTGAAATCATCACTTGCGATATCCATAAAGGTTGAAGCGATGATCATGTGTCCTGTACTGGATACAGGTAAAAATTCCGTTAACCCCTCGATGATGGCGAGGATAATGGCTTCAAGATACCCCATTTATAACCACTTTTTACGTTTAAAGAACAGCAAGGTTAATGCCGAAGAAAGGAACATGAGCACGATTGCAAAAGGATAACCCCATGGTTGCGAAAGCTCAGGCATGAACCGGAAGTTCATACCGTACATGCTGGCAATCAATGTCGGAGGCATGAATACAACTGTCACGACGGTAAAGATCTTAATGATGCGGTTCTGTTCCATGTCCACCAAACCGAGGAAGGTGTTTTGCAGGAATTCCAGACGTTCGAAGTTGAAACTGGTATGATCAAGTAGAGACCCGACGTCTTTGATCATCACACGGATCATCTCGTAGTCGTCTTTCGGGAAGAAACGACTCTTAAGAATGGCAGATAAAATTCGTTGTTTTTCCACGATGTTTTCGCGAATGGCAATCGTACTTTCCTGCAGCGCCGTGATCTTTAAAAGGATATCACGTTCGAGATCATTATCTTCGATTAACCCTCTTGAAATTTTGGTAATTTGATCCGTAACGCTCTCAATCAAATCGGCATCAAAATCAATTCGGGTTTCCAGAAGCGCCAGGAAAATGTCATTTCCGGATTCTGGACGCGTTGTTCTCAGTTTCTTATAGGTGTCGGTAAACGTTTTGTACTCGTGTTCACGTTGCGTAACGAGAATTTTATCACGAATAATGAAGGATACCGGCTCATTAATATATCCATCCTCTTCCAGACGAAGGAAGTTGAGGTTGATCCCGATTTCTTTTTCCGACTCCGAATATTTGGAACTGGATTCAATCTCTTCGGATTCTTGCTCGGTGAAGAGCTCCAGTCCGAATGACTTCTCAACTTGTTCTTTTTCTTCATCAGTAGGATCAATCAGGTCGATCCAAAGAATGTTTGGGTGTAGAAATTCACTACCCTGAACGAGTTTGAATTTTCCATTTTCAACTGTAACATACTTGATCATAACCCTGAGCTGTTAGTTTTTGCTAACAGTGTGCAAAGATAATACATTAAAA
>QKAV01000130.1 GCA_003247185.1 Crocinitomicaceae bacterium | reverse complement strand
GATGGATTGTAGTGGAGTTTACAATGTTGAAGAGACCTTATCTCCTGATAGTTGTTCGAAAACGCCAACAGCATTGCCGGTACCTGAATTAAGTGCTACCTGCTGGGATCTTGATTCATTAACCATCAGCTATATAATAACAGGAGCTACTACTGCTTCAGATACAGGCTATGTGCCGGGAGATTTAGCATTTGAGACCGGAATTTCAACGGTAAACTATGTTATAACCGACCCTGATGGCAACACCGATACTTGTTCATTTACAGTAACTATTGTGAGTATTACTCCACCGGTTATTGAATGTTCAGATTTGCCCAATGTAGTGGATTCTATACCTCCTGACAGTTGTTCAATGGTGCCCGACGCGTTGACCGACCCAGATATCTATTATACATGCTGGCCGGCCGACTCAATTTCAATTACATATAACATTACAAATAGAGATGGTAATATTGTTTCGGGAACCGGTCTTATTGCCGGCCGACAGGTATTTGATGTAGGTCTTTCATATGTCGAATATATTATAAGTGATCCTGACGGTAATAGCGATACCTGTAGCTTTACGGTTGAAATTAAACAACTTAATATCCCTGATACCACTTACGAGAGTCCCGATCCATGGCATGAAGCTTATGCAAATGAGGATATTTGTGAGGTATATTTTACATTAGATGCTCTTCAGATATTATCGGATCCGTGTAATGTTTATGATTCAATATGGAATAATTCACCATACAGAACCGATGAGTTGAATGCAAGTGGCTGGTACCCGGTTGATACAACAGAATTTTACTGGTACATTAGAAATGTTTCCGGAATTATCGATTCCAGTCCGGTAACGGTTGTGGTTCACGATACTACTATTGAGTTGTTATGTCCTGAGTCTTTTACAGTTGATGCAGATTTCGATTCACCATATGCGTCCGGAGTTGATGCCGGAATACCGTATTTTAAAGATAACTGCGACTCGATTCTGACCTGGACGGTAAGTGGAGCAACAACTTTTGAAGAACTTGAGACTGATACACTTGCTCCAAATGTTTATGTGGTACACTCATTAGATACTTTCAATCTGGGGGTAACAACAATTGAATATACCTTTTCTGACGGAAATGGGAATATTGAAGTTTGTAGTTACACCATTACAGTAACCGGCCCTCCGGAAATAGAATGTCCGGACCCCGATACCTTTTATGCTAACGAAAATTGTGTATATCCATTCGATCCTGGAATACCTGAATTGATTGAGGGAGTGCCACCTATCGACTGGTACTGGACAATGACCGATACGCTTGGAAATGTGTTGATAGATGGATCAGGGAGAGTTATGTCAGATTCTACAATAGGTGCAGTAGATCCACCACTGGCCGATCCAATTGGAGAATTTGACTTCCCGCTTGGAGTAACCCAAATTACCTGGATAGCTAAAAATGTTTCGGGAGCTGATACCTGTTGGCAGGAAATTACCGTTTTGGACACAACGCCGCCGGTATTTACCGATACCATTTACGAAAACTGTGTTGACCCAATTCACTGGGCAGTTTATAATCCAACAACCTCAAATGCCCGTTATGCGGTAGGATATGATATGGAAATTAGTCCTGTTCCCGATTACAGAACATTCCCCTCAGGTGATACTTCTCTTGATTTACTGACATTATATGATAATTGCTGTGATTCTGCTGATATAGACATTTACTGGGAAATAGTATTTACTGATGTCCCAAATCCATACGATGATGGTGCCACATATATTTCGCACGATACAATACGAGGGTATGGACAGCCATCGGAATATGTTGATCCGGATACAGGTTTACCAACAGATATCAAGCTTTGGGGTGACGGAGTAAACTTCGACCCGGTTACACATACAATTACTTATTGGGCCGAAGACTGTAACGGTAATATGAGTAAGAGGGATACAAGAACGATTGTAATTACGCCACGACCAGAGATAACTAAAGAAGATTATTAAGAATGAAAGATTATACAGATATAGAGAGAAGCTTGAAGCACTCCCGATTCGACAAGGCTCATCGGGATGGATCGGCAGCGTTCGCTAGCCTACCAGAAGCACGAAGCACGAAGCACGGAGCAGGAAGCAGTGATCAGTGGTCAGTGATCAGTGATCAGTTGCAGTATGCAGCAGGTGAAGAAAAAGCCCTGAAGGGACATAATATTTTAGCTCGGGGCAACGCCCTGGGTTCAGGGAAGCCGGAAGTCGGAAGTCAGAAGTCAGAAGTCGGAAGTCGGAAGGGCAAAGGCACGCTGGCAAATCCGGCCGGTATCCGATTTGAAGCAAATCGCGCATGGATAGCGGGCCCAGCAGTGGGTGGACCCTCCCTGCCGGGTTTTGTGCCGTCCTGTTGCACAGGGAACGAAAAAAGTGTTACAGGACGCGAAATTTCCGTGCAGGACGCGAAAATTTCATGCAGGGATGCTAAAAAGTCTTACAGGACGGGTGATTTTGTTACAGGAAGCACCCAAAATGGAACAGGGCCAGCAGCAGCAGGCGATTGGGGAATTTTAAAGGATGAACTCGCTACCGCGCGATTCCATCGCGTGGGGCTTAGGTTATTCGATATACCACCCCACCGCTGTAAACGCGGTACCCCCCTCCTAATGGAGGGGAAACGTTCGTGTGCAGAAACTTATTCTGTATTCCAAAACATGGAAATGGAATACGGACATTTCTCCTCCTCAAAAAGGAGGAGAAATGATCGTGCTTCAAATGATGTCAGAAATAAGAAGGAAGAAACTTTGTTCGCAACTAGCAGCTCGCAGCCCCAACGTGAAGTCGGGATTTTCGCTACGCTTCAACTCGCAGCTCAAAAGAAATTAGCTCTTGACCAGCTTGTGACTCGTGGCTCGTGTCTCGTGACTCTACAGAAATTAACAAAAAAATATGATAACCCACCCTCAAGGAGGGTAACGGGTACGACAAAAAACGCCCATCTTTCCGCGATGGAATTCATGGGCACAGGAGATAATAATTTAAACCTATTCCTCGCTACCGCGCGATTGTATCGCGTGGATAATAATAAACCCGGAGTAAACAGGCCACACGATACAATCGTGCGGCAGCACCAGGAAGAACGTTGGAGTGGTTTTGCTAAAAGATCTGAGATGAGAATTTTTACTGACAAACGACAGGCCCCTCCCAGCCTCCCCGAAGGGGAGGAGAAGTCCCCCTTTGGGGGATTCAGGGGGTCAGTTTATAATATGATTCTCCTAGTAAGATTTTTGGTTAAAACAACTGTTGTTCGCTCGGCGGAGGGATTTAGGACAGTAGCTAACAATTCGAAAAATCAACTTGCCTATGAAACATGACTAAGAAAAAAATCTTTCCGGTTCAACAACACAACAGTTGAAGAATTAGAAAGTATGGTTCTGTATGGAGGCGCAAGCTTCTGCGGCCACAGGGTTGAACAGATGTTATTTTTCTCTACAACAACAAGTATTTTTTGACGATACACCATAACATCAATCCGCCCTGTAGCCGGACCATTTAGTAGGAAAATCAGGGGCTCGTTAGTCGGCTGACTGACGATTCCCCTTGATTCTCAAAAAGATGAGTTTATTTCCTGTGAAAGGCAGGCCAATTCCCCCTCTAGGGGGATGTCCGCAGGACAGGGGGTGAACGATTCAACGACCCGATCCGTCAACCGACGGATGCTGAAAAAGAACTCAATGCTGAAAGGCAGAGGGTGAAATATTGAAATACTCCTTATCTAACGAACAAGGGGTAAGAAAATTGAAATGTTGAAAGCTCCTTACGAGCCACCAACCTTGCAACCTTGCAGAAAGCTGCACGTGGCAAGTTCCCCCTTCAGGGGGAAATCTGATCGGGCAATGCTCAGGTCAGGAAGGGGGTGAAACAAGGGGTAAAACCGATTGACTAACAATCTAAACTTAAATGTCAATCAACAAACAGTTAATAACACGTTCTGAAATTCTTGAATGAAGATTTTGCCGGGAGCACGAACTATTCCCCCTTGGGGGGATCCCGATCCGTCGGCTGACGGATGGGAGGGGGTTCTTAAACCCAATGCAGAAGACTACTTTAAGAATGAACGAACACTTAAATTTTAAAATTATGAAAAAGCAAATCTTAATTCTAACGTTTTTTGTCGCGGCTATTTTTGCCGGCAATAATGTTTTTGGACAGGCTACTACTGCACCAACAGGTGATAATAGTCCATATCCATATGTCACTGTATTAACGGATACCTTAACAAATTGTCTTACGCCAACTCCTCTTGATTGTCTTGATTCAATTAGTGCATTAACACCACAGTCAGGTATTCCTTATACTTATGAAATAACAACGAGTGGTAGGGTAGACTATGATGATATTCGTTGGTTTGTAATAAATAACTACGATATTACTACTGCCGGAACTGATAGTATTGTTAGTTCTATAAACGATTTAACACACATGACAACTAGTACTTATATTGATCCGGGTGATGGTAATGGATCTTACATTTTGAGTACTACATTAGCTGATTATAATCAAACACCTGTAAATGCCGATGGTACGCAACAGGGATCAACTTCTCTAACAATTACATGGAAATCATTTGATGGGAATCAGCCCAATGAAGTATTGTTAGTTGCTTATGTTGTTGATGATAATGGTTGTACAGACAATATTGCTGTTTATCGAATTGTCCCAATCTTCAACTTTACTCTTGATATAGCAGCTATAGATGAAGCAGACCTGTCAATTGATACTGCCGGATATGAATGTGTTTCGCCTATTGAAAGTGCTTCATATACATCAAATGGGAGCGATATCCCAGGAGCAGGGACTTTAACAGTTGATTATGGCGAGAACTGGTTATTCTTTACAGTAACTGCGGCTAACTTTACTAATTCGTGGTTACCCAAATTTACATTGGATTATACTGGTGGAACATCTGGTGCAGCTGCTGATTCAATTGTTGTTGAATGGGCTTATAATTATGAATCTGATAATGCGTCTGCATGGCATACAACAACCTTAGATACTGGCGTTTACGCCAGTGCTGATCCTGTTCTTGATGTTAGTGGCACAGGAGCCGATGATGGAACCGGACAATGCATCGTAGTTAGAGTTCGCATTGATCACGGCACAACTAATGAGAATGCTGATGTTGAGCAAATTGCAACTCTTGCAGTAGATGGAACAATGTATGATGCAAACTTTACTACTGCTGGTCAAGAATATACAAATCATGCATTAGATGACCTTCATTATTCATCTTGCTTGGCAGATGGATTTACCAATGATAAAGTGGATTATCATATAACACCGAGACCAGAAGTTGATGAAGTTGATCCAATA
>QKAV01000041.1 GCA_003247185.1 Crocinitomicaceae bacterium | reverse complement strand
TCGATTATAAGTGGAAAAGCTTTGCAACAATTGGTATAGGAGCAAATAATGTGTTCAATGTGTACCCTGATAAAATCAAAAATTATGAAAATACCTCAGAGGGAATTCAACTATATAGTCCGGAAGGTGCACCATTTGGATTTAACGGGGGATATTATTTTATGAGAGCAGATTTCAGCTTTTAATTACATATTGAAAAAAGTTTAATCGAGTTCATTATCTTTGTAAACTTTAATGATTAACTAAACCAGCAATCATGTCATATAACTTATTAAAGGGAAAAAAAGGAATCATATTTGGGGCATTGGATGCCAACTCAATAGCTTGGAAAACTGCAGAGCGGGTTCATGAAGAAGGAGGAACTTTTGTGCTTACCAACGCACCTATTGCAATGCGTATGGGGCAAATTAATGAATTGGCTGAAAAAACCGGTTCCCAAATTGTACCTGCAGATGCCACCTCTATTGAGGATTTAGAGAATTTGGTTGACAAATCAATGGAAATTTTAGGTGGTAAATTGGATTTTGTTTTACATTCTATTGGTATGTCGGTGAATGTAAGAAAAGGCAAGGCTTATACCGATCAAAATTATGAATGGACTCAAAAAGGTACTGACGTGTCAGCGATGTCATTTCACAAAGTAATGCAAACCCTATATAAAAAAGATGCCATGAACGAATGGGGAAGTATTGTGGCACTCAGCTATATGGCGGCGCAACGTGTTTTTCCAGATTATAATGACATGGCCGACAATAAGGCATATCTTGAAAGTATTGCTAGAAGTTTTGGGTATTTCTTCGGTCGAGACAAAAAGGTAAGGGTCAATACCATTTCCCAATCACCGACACCCACTACGGCAGGTCAAGGTGTAAAAGGTTTTGATGGATTTATTGCCTATGCAGATAAAATGTCTCCTTTAGGTAATGCAACAGCGTTGGATTGTGCGAATTATACAGTAACTCTGTTTAGTGACTTGACAAAACGTGTTACACTTCAAAATTTATATAACGATGGTGGATTTAGCAATATGGGAGTAAGCAATGAGGTCATGGAGGCGTTTATGAATAAATAATATTATTTAGAAATAGATTAAAACCTCGCTGACAGCAAGTTGGCGAGGTTTTTTTTGTTTCAACTAATTTAAATGCAAAATAAAGATTTAAATAATACATTTGATTACATCCCGAAAACATTACAATCATGAAAAAAATTTTACTCTTAATATGTTTTGCACTATCTTCATATGTTTCATTTTCGCAATGTACCAATGGTACAGAAAATTCCGCTGTTGCTGCTCTGAATGATGGATATGTACAAGAACTTTCTGGAACTGTTGAAACTAATGAATATGTAACAGTAACAAATATTATTCCTGGTGATCAGTATATATTTACAAATACACATAATAATGCGGGCACCCTAGTACATGAATATATTACTATAAGAAATTCGTCTGATGTAATTATAGTTTCAGGAATGTCACCATTATCTACCAATGCAATCTCCGTTACCACAATCAGAATACACATATCGGTTGACGCAGCTTGCAATGTAGATGCCTATTTCCATTCTTTGTCTAATGTAAATTTATCTAAGGTTACTTGTAACAAACCGGAAAGTCCTGGAATAAGTTATAAATCAGATACGAGAATTGATTTCTTTTGGAGTCCACCGGCTTACAGTACACCAGCCGATTATAATTGGGAAATTGTACCTAATGGAAATGCACAAGGTGTTGGTGTAATCGTATCGGGTTCAACGGGAGGAGCAACCAATGCATCTTCTGGAAATGTCTTAGCAGCTAGTACTTCATATTCTATTTATTTGAGGTCTGATTGTAACGCCAGTGGAAATAGTACCTATTTGGGACCCTTAGGTTTTACAACAAATTCAAGTTCACCACCGACAAATGATTTATGTAGTGGCGCTATTACACTTATTGAAGAGACAAGTATTCCTGATGCAGCTTCTGCTACACCAACAGCAGGAACTTTATTGGGGGGTGCAGGCACCGACGTTGTTGCTGAATCCTGTGGTGGAAGTACTGGGAATGCTAGGGATGATGTTTGGTACAAATTTGTCGCCCAAACAACAAATGCAAATATAAGAATTGAGCCTTCTCCTAATTTTGATGCAGTAGTAACCTTATTTTCTGGTAATTGTGGTGCGTTGTCATATCTCGCATGTAGTGATAACAACATATCCAGTCCTTCATTTGAAGAAATCTATTATGCCGGTTTGACGGTTGGCAACACCTATTATGTGAGAACATACTATTTTGGAACTTCAACTCCATCGACACCAACTTTCAATATTAAAATATGGACAACAGGAAATGCGAGCGATGCAGATGGAGATGGTTACGTTACGGCTGTTGATTGTAATGATAACAATGCCTTTATTTATCCAGGAGCACCTGAAGTTACTGGCAATGGAATTGATGAAAATTGTGATGGAATGTACACGTGGTATCAAGACAATGATGGAGATAGTTTCGGTTCTACCATTGTGGTGACCTCAGCAAATCAAAGTCCAGGAGCAGGTGAGTCTGCATCTTCGGCAGATTGTGACGACAGTAGTGTATCAATTTATCCTGGTGCTTCCGAAGTGACGGCTAATGGTATAGACGAAAACTGTGATGGCATGTTTACATGGTATCAGGATAGTGATGGTGATGGTTATGGTTCCACAGTAGTGGTAACTTCATCAAACTCAAGTCCAGGAGCCGGAGAGTCCAATATCTCTACAGATTGTGACGATACAATAGCTGGTGTTAACCCTGGTGCAACAGAAATAGAAGGCAACGGTCTGGATGATGATTGTAATCCTTCAACACCCGATATGCCTTTAGGTATTGATGACTTTGATTTGAACAAAATCAAAGTAGTTCCTAATCCATTTAAAGAAATGATTACGATTTATTTACCGTCTGGATATGGTCATGACCGATTTGATGCTTATATTTATGATATAAAAGGAAGAGCAATCTCAGAAATTACCTCTGAAGCTGAAAATGGCAAGGTCATAATACGGAATTTAAATAATTTGCAACAAGGGCTTTACTTCATTAAAATTTCAAGTAAATCAGACGGCAAAAGCATTGTTCGCGAACTCATAAAATACTAATTTAAAAGATTAATTTACCTTATGTTAGAGTAATATTTTTTCGAATACATAGCCTCAAATTTTACTTTTTGAACACAAATTGGAAAAGTTCATCAAACTGTGTAGTGTATGAAAAAACATTTACTCTTTTTATACTGTGCATTTGCGCCATATATTTTATTCCCAGCATGCATCAATAACACCGAAAATTCATCTGTGGCTTCAGCAAATGACGGCTTCATTCAAATTTTGGCATCAAATGTTGATATCGAAATGAACGGCTCGACAGATTTTGTGACAGTTACAAACATTACTATTGGCCACAATTATCAGTTTACAAGCACAAGAACGGGAAACAACGATTACATTACGGTAACAAATACTTCAAATTCATTAATTGCTGAGGGAGTTTCTCCATTAACAATAAACAATATTTCAGTTGGATCAATAAGAATCCATATTAGGGTTAATTCGGGATGTGAAAGAGATGCTTATTTTCATGAAATCACTCTCTTGGATAAGACTATCGAGCCAACAACTTGTCAAAAACCAGAATTGAATAGTCTGGGTATTAGCTATAAATCTGATACGAGGATAGATTTGTTTTGGAATCCACCAATCTTCGGAAGTACACCTGCTGGTTATGATTGGGAAATTGTTCCTGACGGAAATAGTCCAGGAGTGGGTACAGTTGCATTTGGGTTTGTAAGCGCACCAACAACAAGTTTCAGTACTGGTGATGTCTTGAGCCCAAATACAGCTTACGACGTTTATTTAAGATCTAACTGTACAGATGAAGGTTTCGGAACAGGGGCCTACTATTTAACAAATAATGGAAGTATTCCAGGCTTTACAACCAATTCAAATTCACCTCCAGATAATGATTTATGTGGTGGAGCGATAACGCTTGTTGAACAGACTGGGATAGCGAATGCCGCTTCGGCGGCACCAATTGCTGGAACTTTGTTAGGTGGGGCTGGTACAGATGTAAGTGCAGAATCATGTGGAGGAAGTACTGGAAATGCTCGTGACGATGTTTGGTACAAGTTTGTCGCACAAACCACAAATGTTCATGTAACAGTAGAGCCATCCCCTGATTTTGATGTTGTTGTTACACTTTATTCTGGTAATTGTGGAGGTTTGTCTTTTTTGGCTTGTAGTGATGCAAACATATCAAACCCATCTTCAGAGGATATTAATTATTCCAGTTTGACAATTGGGAATACCTATTATGTGAGAACCTATTATTTTGGTACATCAACGCCGTCAACTCCAACATTTGATATCAAGTTATGGTCGTCTTCTTCTACGACTGATGTAGATGGGGATGGTTATGGTGCATTAGTTGATTGCAATGATAACAATCCTACAATCAACCCTGGAGCTCAAGAAATATGTGACGGCATCGACAACGACTGCGATGGATTGGTTGATGAAGATGATCCTAGTTTAGCTGGACAAAACACTTACTTTGCAGACAGCGATGGCGACGGCTATGGAAACCCAGCGGTCACAACCCAGGCATGCTCCGCGCCAACAGGCTATGTCTCCAACAATACGGATTGTGATGACACCAAGAGCAATGTCTACCCGAATGCACCGGAGATATGCGACGGTCTCGACAACGACTGCGACGGGCAGGTCGATGAGGGCGTCAAGACAACCTTCTATGCGGACAGTGACGGCGACGGCTACGGAAACCCGTCGGTCACGACCCAGGCATGCTCCGCGCCAACAGGTTATGTCTCCAACAATACAGATTGTGACGACACCAAGAACAATGTCTACCCGAATGCACCGGAGATATGCGACGGTCTCGACAACGACTGCGACGGGCAGGTCGACGAGGGCGTGAAGACGACCTTCTATGCGGACAGTGACGGCGACGGCTACGGAAACCCGTCGGTCACGACGCAGGCATGTTCTGCACCAACAGGCTATGTCTCCAACAATACGGATTGTGACGACACAAAGAGCAATGTCTACCCGAATGCACCGGAGATATGCGACGGACTCGACAACGACTGCGACGGGCAGGTCGACGAGGGAGTGACAACAACCTTTTATGCAGACAGCGACGGCGACGGCTACGGAAACCCAGCGGTCACGATCCAGGCATGCTCCGCGCCAACGGGCTATGTAACAAACAGTACCGACTGCAATGACGGAAATGCAACCATCTATCCCGGGGCTACTGAAATTCCAGGAAACGGGATAGATGAAAACTGTGATGGATCCGACAGTTATGTCTGGTAT
>QKAV01000047.1 GCA_003247185.1 Crocinitomicaceae bacterium | reverse complement strand
GCAGAACCATTACGCACAAATTGCACTGAAACTTTATAGCGTTGGTCCGATTGATACTCACCAAAAGCCATGGCGTTTTTATCTGTTTCGCTTTTATGACTTAATGTAAATCCTTTTGACGGATGCTTTTTAAAGAAATCGCTCAGTACACTTGTAGCCTGAGCCTTACTGTAAGACTTTTCGTTTCCATCAATCTTAAGTAGCATATTGTCACCGCTTAATGACGTTACCACAGATGCATTGCCGGAACTCATCCCAGAAGAAAACTTATCGAATTGCTGTTGTGCGCTTTGAGCGAGCAATAAGGCAAACGAACTAATTACTATATAAATCCAATTCATGTCGAGTCTTTGTGTTGCAACGAATTTAGCAAAAATAATGCCATGGATTTAACCAAATAAGAAGATCTGCTTAAGGCATCTCAGCGGATAAATTTTACTGAACCACCAATCTTAGCTGTTGTGTTTCTCCATCTATCCGGACAGACACGAAATAAACTCCCGAATTGAGTTCATCGACATTGTAGGACATAACTTGACTTCCTTTATTCGAATACCATTCGTCCTTTAAAACGATCGCCCCATAAGTGTCCTGTACTTCCAATTGCACCATTGTATCATCAGTGGTTCCGAACTCAACTGAAAAATGGTCTTTCGCAGGGTTTGGAAATACAAAGACTGCAAGTGCCCTTTTATAATCTATAGATAATGTAGGAAGTACTGTAAATTCACCATCCTGATCAAACTGCATGAGTCTGTAATAAATTACTCCTTCATTCTGAATTGCTTCATCCAGAAATTCATACTCCGTATACATTAAAGTTGTTCCGGCGGCTTTTTCCTGACCTATACTTATCCAATCAGCATCACCTGTTTTTCTCTGTATCTCAAAGTAATCAGAACCAAATTCACTTGCCGTACTCCAGTTTAAAAGCACTCCTCTTTCGGTGCGACTTAGTTCCATACCTATAAACTCTACAGGTAGCGTTTCATCCAGGATGATTACCGAATCCATTGAACGCGAAATTGCAGCATAAGTTGGATTTTGCAAGTTCACCATGAAAAATTCGGAGACCTCTGAAATTGCATCGACTGTAATCGGTATCTGAATAACCTTACTTGTTTCTCCCGGCTGGAAAGTCAGTGTTGCCGCGTATGCCGTATAATCACTGGACGAAAGTGCCGTACTATCTATCGTGGAGAATTTAACAGTTACAATGTTTGATGATGCTGCTGAAAGCGATACGGAAACATCAGCACTCCCAACCACCTCCTGAACAGTCGTTCCTACAACAGTTAATTGGGGAAGCGATTGCAATACAGCATTTAAGGCATCTAACAATCCCGTTGTTGCTGCGTTCCCCGAAACAGTTCCGGGAACAGGAGAAATAGTCAAGGTTTGACCCAGCTTGGTCAGACCAATATACTTGTTCTCGGTTATTGTATACTGTGAAGAGCCATTAAATCCATTGGTAGCGAGAACATAAGAACCCGGACTCGGTTGAAATACCATTGTTGACGGGCTACCTCCAGAAGGTGTTCTCCACTTAATAAAGCCATTAATACTGAATTCCGTACCATTGTAATCCGTAATCTTTACCATTCCGGGGATATCATTTCCCTGCGCTACAAATATGTTACTTGAGGTAGATTGGGCAAATTGGATGTTTGACCAACCCAAACCGGAACCACCGGTCAGATAATACGAGTTGGAGCTGGAATTATTTCCTGCGACATCTCCTACAAAACCATTCCCAAAAGGGACAGAAATCGTATTCTGAGCCAGTAATTGGGTCGTAAGTAAAAGTGGTAGTATGAATACAATTAATTTCATAATAGCATTGTTAAGTGGATAGAATAGTTCTATGAAACAAAGTATTGCATTTAAATACCTAATAATCGAAACGATAGATATGCAATAAAAAAAATCAAGTAAATACACTTTGAGGGCCCTACGTATTTTTACATAACTCCGATTATCATTTGTTTCAAGCCTCACAGACTAATAATTACCCTTCTGTTTTTTGCCCGACCTTCTTTCGTATCATTTGAGTCAGCAGGTTCTGTCTCTCCTTTACCAATGAGAATGATTTTTTCTTCATCAAACCCTTCACGTACCAGCAGCTTAGCAATATAATTCGCTCTACGCTCAGACAATCTTGAGTTGTATGCAATTGATCCTCTGTTATCCGTATGCCCCGTAATTGTCATCGTTCCGTTATACCCCTTAACCACAGCGATAAATTTTCTTACCTCTGCCAGTTGATCTTCCGTCAAATCAAAATGATCAAACGCAAAGTAAAACTCGAAAGGATAGGTTGTGGCCATAATCTGAGCGACCGTCTCATCATCAATTTCATAATGCGCCACTATTTCATTGATATGTCCTACTTCCAATGGTTTTTCCTCAAGGAACGGCACTAATTTTTGCTTAACAAATGCATCTTCAGATGCAACGATCATCTCAGCTTCCTGTTGAATATTTTTTGATTCTTCCACAGATCCCACAACATCTTCAGGTAATTCCATTTGCTCAATCAGTTGTTGAGACAACACATTCCCTTCCACTACATTCTGATACAAATTGATCCGCTCATTAAAGGCTAGATAGGACGCTGTATCTGCATAATTCATAATCCGCTCCTGCTGGGCGATCAATTGTGACTTCAAATCATTAATAGCCTTCTCCTGCTCTCTCAGTTTATCAATCGCGGATTGCACGATTAGAGCTTCTGTTGAATTGGGTTCTGCACCGCTCAGCAATTCCTCCAACTGTTGAATCACCGGATTGATCTCCACAGTTGCCAATGGTTCACTAATCGTATTCGGAAGGTAAAATTCGAAAATATCATCATCTCCTCCATTACCTCTATTCGAAGCAAAATAGCCTCTATTTGAAGTCGTAAAGGTAATTGCAAAGTCATCGAATTCTGTATTGAATGGTGCTCCAAGTGCTACTGCCTCTTTTCCCTCCAATTTGTACAAATCTATACCCCCTGTCCCTCCCTGACGGTCTGAACTAAAATAAAGCACGCCTTCTACAATTACAGGAAACAGATCATTCTTAGCCGAATTTACCGAGGACAAAGTATCCAGCTTTCCAAATTTTTTCCCGTCAAACGGAATACTGTACAGGTCAAATCCGGTCGAATCCTCAGAGGCATCACTAACGAAATACAAACGTTTCGTTCCTTCATCATAAAAAGGATGCATACAACTGTATTCATCAGAATTCAGCGGAAACCCAAGCGGGTCGGTAAACGATCCATCCGGCAACTCTTTTGACCAGTAAATCCCCATCTTTCCATGTACGTAACCTTCACTGGTGTTCGAGAAAAACAAAACAGAATCTTTTTCCGAATAGGAGATCGGTCCATCATACCAGGATGAATTAATCGAGACATTCTCACCTAAACTGTTTTTTACAAGTTTGGCTTCTTCCCTGCCGCAAGCACTTATTTCATAAATATCGGTGAAATAATGCTCTGAGGTCTTATCGCGTTGTTTTTCTCCAAGGCTATCCGGACGATCAGATATAAAATACTGTTTCCCTTTCACTTCCCGCACACAATAATCATCACCCGGAGAATTAAAACATACTGCTTCAATCAACTCGTGCTGTGCTGAAAGCGCAAATGAACCCAGTAAAGCTATGATAACAAATAGGGTTTTCATATGCATCAGTTAAAGAAGCGAGGATTCTGGAATCCCCATGATTTTTTACTTTTTCCGAAGGTCACACGTAAGGCGATCTCATGTGTTTGTGACGAAACCCGGCTTAACCTTGTTGTCGGATATGTGTAGGCATACCCAACGTACAGCGCCTGATTGATATCAATACCTAGCAATGCTCCAACAGAACCATTTAACTGATAGGTCGCTCCCAGATCAATCTTCTTATCATAGGTAAACATTGTTGTTACATCTATGTAAGGAGAAAATGATTTTACATAACGATACAAGATATTCGGTCTGAAACTCCAGTCCTGATTCATTTTTATTTCTCCTCCTGCATAGGTAACAAAACTCGGACTTTGAACAAATTGATCCATTGTCGCATTCGTGAAATTCACCTTACCAATGATTGGCTGCGAGAATCCGAAATAAAATTCTTTCCTGTAGATCAACCCTCCGTAACCAGCACGCAATTGAGTTCCGGAATTCAGAGTTGATTGCATGTGCGGATCGTTCAGAACAGTTGTATTCAATGAAGGAAGATCCACAACAACATTGGAAATCATACCTGACAAGCCTATTGCTGCTGTCCATTTTCGATCCAACTTCAAGTGATAGGCACTCGAAATTCCTATTCGGTTTGTTTTTACCGGTCCAATTTCATCATTGACTGCAGTAAATCCAATCCCCAACTGGTCCGTCAGATTAAAATTCCCTGTAGCCGAAATAGTCTTGGGCGTTCCTTCTACTCCAACCCAGGATTTATTTGCATCTACTGTGATCTGATTGCGCTCATTCGCTCCGGTTTGTGCCGGATTTAATACCATCGCATTGAATTGATTTTGACGATATGCAGGGTCTGATTGCGCATGCATTACACATGCGCTCAGTACCATTCCAAAAGTTATTATCAGTGTTTTCATCTTCAGTCAATTTTATGTTTAGTGGACTCTATTTATATATACGTACCCGCTCTTTGTTTCCGTACTTAATTCAAGTACATAGAAGTAGGTACCATCTGGTAATTCCTGACCATTTAAGCTTGATGTACCATCCCAGCTGTTATCGTATGCCGTATTTTGATACACCATGTTTCCATATCTGTTATAGATCGATATTTGCGCTTCTCCATCCAGACCAGGGATCACGAATGTGTCGTTAATACCATCTCCATCCGGAGTAAAGCCATTCGGAACATCAACATAATCCTTGATATCTTCATCACAAGCATCATCGATTCCATCAAAGTCCTGATCCACTCCACTTGGTTCAACAGTCACTACAACTGTCGCTATGGTTTCATTTCCTGCCTGGTCTGTAATTGTAACTGTCACCAGATTCTCTCCCAGATCATCACATGTAAAGTTGTATTGTGACAACTGGAATGAAATTGCGCTACAATTGTCTGATGAGCCTGAGTCGATCATTGTTTCGTCAATAACAGCATCTGTTCCAACCGGTAATTGTATTGTAATATCAGTTAAAACTGCAGTAGGCGCAACAAGATCCAACACAGTCACCAACTGGCTCCCTGTCGTTTGATTCCCTGAATTATCAGTTACAGTCCATGTTACAACCGTTGTACCTGAAGGGAATACTGCCGGTGCATCGTGAAGCGATTCCACAATTATCACTTGTTGCCGGTGTTCCCAATACCACTCCTGTTGCGTCACATCCACTGTTTGAGATCACTTCCAGGTCAGAAGGCACGGTTAAGCCTGGTGCTTCCGTATCTTCTACAATCACCTGTTGTGTAACACTTGTACTGTTCCCGGCCTCATCAGTAGCTATCCACGTTACGATCGTTGTACCAAGTGGATAAATCATCGGAGCATCATTCGTAATCGTTCCTGCGGTACAATTGTCTGTTACTACCGGAGATCCAAGTACTACTCCGATTGCTTCACAACCAAAATTGGTACTTACGGTTACATCTGCCGGAGCTGTAACTACAGGCGCCATATTATCGATCACTAAGACTTCCTGAGTAACAGTCGCAATATTTCCTGAGTTATCAGTTACTGTCCAGGTTACCACCGTTGTCCCGATCGGGAATGCAGCCGGAGCATTATTCACTACTGCTGCTACACCACAGTTATCCGCCGTTACAGGTGTCCCAAGGACAACTCCTATTGCTTCACAGTTCATATCCGCTGACACAATAATGTCTGCTGGTGCT
>QKAV01000022.1 GCA_003247185.1 Crocinitomicaceae bacterium | reverse complement strand
ACATCAGAAATGCAATGTTTATGATATATTTTTTCATTCGTTAATATTTACAGTTTTCATTGGAAACAAATGAAACAAGCATGAAATGAAATCATCTTTGATTGTGAAAATTTTGCCATGCTCGTTTCATTTTGTTTATATTAAGTTTACTTAGTTTTGACTACCAGTATGGATTCTGAATAAGGTTTGTATTTACTCTCAGATTATGCTGACTAATTGGGAAAAGGTAATCTTTAGTTGCAAATTTTGGAGTGTAAAGTACTCTTACTGCATTAAATTCCTGAGTCGTTTCTCCATTTGCGTTTAAGCCTCTTATTGGTTGGTTTAACCATTCATGGGCAGTTTTCCATCGGCGGATATCCCAAAAGCGCTTTCCTTCGAAAGCAAGTTCTATCATTCTTTCCTGTTGAATAATTTCACGCATACCTTCTTTTGTGGAGGGCTTTGATGGAAATCTTGAAGCATTTTTCCAGCTAGCAACAACTCCCTCTAATCCGGCGCGTTCGCGCACCAGATCAATGTATTCATATACGTCTTGGTTTGGTGCATCCATAGATTCGTTTAAAGCTTCAGAGTAGAGTAAATACAAGTCAGCCAGACGAATAATAGGGAAAGTAGAACGCACTACCACATTTGATGATGAAGATGTGCTAACACTCTCAAAATGACTTGTCCTTCTTACCCAGTAGCCAGAAAGAGAGTATCTTAAATTTGATGTTTTCCCTTGAGGCTGGCCTTTTTTTGTATGAAAAACCCATGGCTGTTCAGAAGTTGTGCCATCTCCAACATCCTTGTATCTGCCATTCCCAAACCAAATAGCTCCATCAAATGCGAGATTTGCGTAGAAGCGGGTTTCTCTGTCAATGTTCAATTTAGCTGTTTCATAACCGGGTTGGATATAATACTTTGCTTCTTCAGGAGCAGCTGCTGTATTAAACCTATTTTGGTAGTCAAACTCAGTGTCCTCATCTATTGGAACGCCGTTTTTGGAATAGAAAAGCTCAGCCATTCTTAAAGTGGGGCACATGTATGGGTCGGTTGGAGTCCATTGTGCCTGCTCTATTAAGAAGAACGGGGTGGTTGCACGTTGATAGGCGTACATAGATAATTTTGCTTCAGTCCAGATAATCTCTTTATTCCATTTGTCCGTTACAACATGACGGAGTGTCATTAAACGTTTAGTAGAATCCGATACGTTCGTTTGCTTCGTAAACTCATAAAGTTTATGCCCGGCTAATAAACAAGTATCAATCGCGTTTTTACAGGCGATTGCTGCTCTGCTCCATTTTGTTGCATCGTAATTTGTATTTGCCAAAGCAACTCCTCTGTTATCAACCAACCCGGAAAGATCAGTATTGCCATTAAAAAGGGGACTTGCTGCTGTTACAAGTATCTTTGCTTTTAGTGTCAGTGCTGCCGGTTGTGTAATTCTACCTAGCTCGGAACTCACATTCATAATTTCTAGCGGTAAATATGGAACAGCTTCATCAATCAAACCAATAATGTAGTCAATGCCTTCATCAAAGGGGTCTCTGTAAACCCTTACTTCATCGATGTTGGCAGAAATCGGGAGGTTTTCCTTAACAATCGGTATCGGGCCGTACATTCTCATCAGGTAGAAATGATAGTAGGCTTTAAGCACCTTAACTTCGGCCGTCCACCTGGTTTCTTCTTCTTCACTCAAATCATTTCCTACTTTATGAATATTTTCGAGGAAAACATTGCAATCGCGAATGGCTCTGTAGCAGGCTCGTCCTCCATTGTATCCATCCCAGGCATTAAACAGAGGACTGTTTGAATTTTGTTCTCCTTTTTGAATTTTTAATCCTGCATAATATTGAGACGAGCCGTTGTAGAAATCATCTTCTATTGCCCACCATTCATCACTTCCAAGAATCGACGGATCGTCAGAAGGATCAGATAAATTAGGAAAATAGGTATAACAGGTTGCGAGGTATCTTTCTGCGCTGGTTCTGTCGAGAAATGCATGGTCAATGGTTGCCACATTATCCGGAACCACATCTAAATAATCAGAACAGGCAAAGTTGAAAACCAGAATGTATATTAATATAATATTTTTTAACTTTTTCATTGTATCTGTTTTTTAGAATGAAACCTGAAGACCAAGATTTAGTATTTTCTGGATCGGATATCCTAATCCATCTCCTGCCATTTCAGGATCCCAAAGTTTAAATTTGCTAAAGGTTAGCAGGTTTGTTCCTGAGAAATAAAACCTAAGATTTGAGATGCCAATCTGTTCTGTTAGATTTGCAGGTATCGTATATCCCAGTTCAACTGATTTTAAACGTAGAAAAGAACCGTCTCTCATAAACCAGGTACTGGTTTGTGTGTTATTTGCAAGATAATGATCTGATAGCCTTGGCCACAAGGCATATACGTCAGGATTGTTTTCTGAGAAATGGTCATCGGCATAAACTTGCAATAAGGCATTTTTAGAGATTGTTCCCGAATAACCATCTGTGTCAATGAAAGGTGCAGTGTTGTATGCATCGATCCAAAATGATTCTCTTGCCAGTCCCTGAAAGAAACATGAAAAGTCAAAATCTTTAAACCCTGTTGAAATTCCAAAGCCATAGATAATCTCCGGTTGTGTAGGATAGCCGATCGGTACTCTATCTAAAGAGCTTATCTGTCCGTCTCCGTTAATATCTCTATACTTGATGTCTCCACCCATATATTCTCCAAAAGTTTGAGTTGGCGAATTATATACGTCGTATTCGTCTATAAATAAGCGTTCTGCTACATAACCCCAGGTTTGAGATATCGGCTGTCCGATATGTGATAACCAGGGAGTACTAGTATTGTCCACTTCTTCATAGACTTCAAATTTTGCCGTAGCATAGGTAAAATTAGCACGGCCGGTAATCCAGAAGTCATTGTTTATAGAATGGTTATAATCGACAGAAATATCAAAACCTTTTCCTTTTGCTTCTCCTACGTTTGTTTGAGGAGTTGCCTGTAATCCCATTGTTGTTGGAATGTCAGAACGATACATCAAAATATTAGACCGATTTTCGGTGTAATAATCAGCTTGGATTTCAAGCCTATTAAACAATCCCAGTTCAATGCCTGTATTTAATTTTCTTGATACTTCCCAGGTAATCTGGTCGTTGGCATAACGAGTTGTTCCTACACCCGCAACAGAATACCGGAAATCTTCACCCCAAGTGAATCCTCTGGATGGATTATTCAGATCAACTTCTGAAAGGTAGAAAAAACGATCATTTGCACTTCCAATTGCATCGTTTCCAACAAGGCCATAAGTTGTTTTTAATTTGAAATTGTTGACTATTTTGCTGATGTTGTCTCCCCAGAATTTTTCATTCGACACTATCCAGGCTGCACCCACTGAAGGGAAGAAGCCAAATCGTTCATTTTTGGCAAATCGTTCAGAACCGTTATAGCCGAAGTTGAATTCAGTAAAATACCGGCTGTCGAACGAATAGGTAAATCTGCCTGATAACCCAAGATTCCTGGATGGTAAAGAAAGAGCCAAGGTAGACGCATTGGGTTTTATCGAGTTTCTCATCTGAGAAACAAGCAACCCGCTTACTGTATGTTTGCTAAATGAGTGGTCGTAGTTTACCGCAGCTTCTACATAGGTTGTAGAACTAATATCTTTGGGCCCTTCATAGTAGCTTAACCATTCGGTTCCTGTGTCAGGATTTAGGCGACCCAGAAGATAGGTGTCGCTATGTTTCTCGTAATTTGCGACGGAATACCAAAATGGATTATAATACCTGCTGACATCGAAATAAGAGTATCTGGTGGTATTAAAAAGTCCCCGGATGCTCAGCCCTTTAGTAATAAAGTCAAGGTTTTGTTTTAACTCAAACTGAGCAAGCATTTTTGATTTAGAATAATCTTTATAACCTCTTACCATGTCGGCATAGGGATTGATATATTGCCCCTGGTCGTAGTTTCCAAAAAGCGTATGTGTAACATGGCTAAATTGCTCGTCGGGTTTGAAGTAGGCAGGAAAAAGAACCGGATCGGATCTCATAACTCTTTTGTATAAGTCTGTTCCACCACTGATAGGACCTGTATAATCATCAAATGTTCCGTGTAATCTAACAACCGCTTCTGTTGTTTTTGTAATGTTGATATTAACATTTGATCTCAATAAATATCTTTTTAAATCAATGTTGTTATTAAAATTATTATTCTTATCCACCTTTAAAACACCGTTATCCTGATTGTAAGTTCCCGCGATATAATATCGGGCAACTTTACCTCCACCACTTACATTAAAGTTAGCCCTGTGGTTAATGGTATAATCTTTAAACAGCATATTGTACCAGTCGTTAGCCGGGTAAACATAAGGATTCATTCCTGCTATTGTGTTATCGATTTTTTCGTATGAATAAGGAACAGCAGATAAGGGATTTCTGGCAAGTACCGCCTCGTTGTTGAGTTTCATATAGGTAACAGGATCGGCTATATCAACTTTTGTAGTTGGCGTGGAGAATGATGTTTCATATCTGAACGATATTGTCGCTTTCCCTTCTCGTCCTTCTTTTGTTGTAACCAGAATTACTCCATTGGCTCCCCTTGCACCATACAATGCAGTGGCTGCAGCATCTTTCATAATTGAGAAACTTGCTATGTCGTCGGGTTGTAAACGGGCTAAATCGGATGATGACATTTCTACTCCATCGATCAAAATAAGAGGTCCGGCGGCGTAGGAGAATGAGGTAACACCCCGTACAAAAAAGCTGGCGTCATCTTCTCCCGGTTCTCCACTTCGCTGATACGAGATCAGACCAGAGATTCTACCTGCAAGTGCAGTTGTTAAGTTGCTCGAAGGTACTTTTAACTCATCGGTCTTTATAGTACTGATGGAGGCAAGTACACTTTCTTTCTTTTGTTTTCCAAAGGCCACCACTGTAACATCTTCCAGCTCTTCCGATTTTTGCTGAAGTATTACATTAATGACTGTTCTGTTATTAATTTCAACTTGTTGGTCGGACATACCTATGAAGGAGAAATTCAATTTTCCGGTTGGATCTACGTCAATTGAAAATTTCCCATCAATATCTGTAATTACTCCACGTGTACTTCCAACGATGACTACTGTTACTCCTGGTAACGGTGCTCCTGTTGCATCGGTTACAACACCTTTCACTAATATGGTCTGTTGATCAGGGGCTTTGGGTTCCTCCGCAATGGGTGTTTCTTTCTGGCGGATAACGATTGTATGGTCAGTAACTTTGTATACAAATCCAAGTGGAGCAATGTATTTCTCCAGAAATACATCCATCGTGATCTGAGTTTCGGTTACATCGATCTCTCCCGTTTTGTCAAAAAGGTCGGAAGGATAGAAAAAGCGAAACTCACTTTGTTTATCAATCGATTCTAATATCTCACTGATATTACCTTTCGTTTTAGTTAGCCTAAGTATTTCGGTTTGCGAATACACGCTGGAGAAGCCTTGCATTACAA
>QKAV01000073.1 GCA_003247185.1 Crocinitomicaceae bacterium | reverse complement strand
AATATTTCCGGGATGAAGATCAGCATGAAAAAAGCCGTAATGAAAGACCTGTTTTACGTATGAAATCGCCAATTTTTCAGCAATAACCTTGCGGTCATGACCTTTAGCCAGCAACTCTTTGAAATCGGAAACTTTGGTACCATTCACAAATTCCATTGTCAATACCTTTCCTGTAGTAAGCGACTGGTATACTTGCGGACATCTTGCACCGTTTTCCGTATCATCTGCATCCAGATTTGCCCAGAATCGTTGCATATTAATAGATTCGTGAATAAAATCCAGTTCCTGATATATGCTTTCTTCAAAATTCTTGACCAGTCCTACCAGGTCAAAGGCTTTTAAGGATGGAACACGTCTTTCCATAATATTGGCCAAGGTGTACATCACAGCTACATCCTCAACAATAATCTCCCGGATTCCCGGACGTTGGATTTTAACGGCAACCTTCTCACCTGTACTCAGGATAGCCTTATGTACCTGTGCCATAGATGCAGAGGCAAATGCTTCCGGCTCAAATGAAGTAAAAATAACTTCTACCGAACGCTTTAATTCATTTTCCACTACCTGACGTGCAGCTGCAGCCGACACCGGAGGTACATGATCCTGCAATTTCTCAAACTCCCGGATCAGTTCCTGAGGTAATAAATCTCCTCTGTTTGACAAAATCTGCCCGAACTTAACAAAGGTTGGCCCTAACTCTTCGCAGAGCAGGCGCATCTTTTCCCACTTGGTGTGTAGTTGTGCTTTCTTGCGTGTTGTTTTTGGGATCAATCTTCGGATCCAGCGAAAACTGGAACTTTCGATCAACTGGGACACGATATCTTCGAATCCGTATCTTACGAACACACGAATAATCTGGTTGTATCTTTTAAATGACCTGAACCAGCGACGTATTGAGGAAAATAAACGCATTAAATTACTTTGCTTCCAGTGCGTCCAGACGACTGTTGGCCAAAGATAATTCTTTTGTCAAGGATTCGATTTGTTCTTTTAAGGAATCTACTTCTTTTGTGTGCGCAATGTTCATTTTACTGTACATTGTTTCTACCATCTCATGAATTTTAGCGTCCAATTCTTCCTTCGCTTCATGCATTTTAAGTAGCATTTTATCAACAAATTCCAATTCATTACCATTTTCATCGGTAATTTTTTCCTTTACAAATTCATTGATTGCATCCTTTCCTTTTGCGGAATATTCTTTAATCTTTTCTAGGGTATTTGTCTCTTTCGCAATCAAATACAGGTTTGATGATAATGTCATCAGTTCGATGAATGTCTTCGTTCTCATAATTAGTGTTTTTAGTAAAGTTAATACCCGTTAATGTCTGAAAAAATGATTAAAATCAGTTGAGAAGTCATTATTAATTCCGTTTTTTGTCTAAAAATCGAGCAAATGAACTTAGACACGCCGATCTCGGAATTGATGACCAAAGATGTTACAGTAGTTACACCAAGCCAATTATTGTTGGACTTGAAGCATATCTACGAAAAACTGGACTTCCATTCGCATGTTCCGGTAGTAGAAAACGATCGCCTGGTTGGAATCGTTAGTCTCATTAACTTCATGCATGCAATCGGAAATGCTACTTTGGATGAAAATGAAAGCGTATATCAAAATAAACGCGTAAGCGAGATAATGACGCTGAATCCGGTTACCATTTCTCCGAATGCGACCATTAAAGAAGCGGCCAGAATACTAAGTTCCGGAGATTTTCACTCATTAATCGTTGCTGAAAACGGCGTTGTCAAAGGTATCATTACAACAACAGATATTTTAAGACAAATCGTTTAGCACTCCATGAATTGGAAAAAACTCACATCGAAAGAAATCAAACAACACGTATTTGACGCGTTAAGTAAAAACAAAAATTATTCGGAAGAGATGGTTCTGGGGATTCCAGCATCCTATCTCGATCCTAAAGTATTTCGTCCGGACGATAAGTTATTGCAGGATGCCCCTTTTCTTTCTACAATGGTCCAGAACCCCAACCATATCGGTTGTCACACACTGGATAGTTCAGAGAGTTTTTTTCATGGAACGCAGGAAATAGAGCGCGAAACAATTGCCATTTGCGCGGAAGACATTCTGAAAGCGGTGCCCGGAGAATACGACGGCTATATTGCATCAGGTGGAACAGAAGCTAATATTCAGGCTATCTGGATTTATCGAAATCTGTATATGCAGGAATATGGTGCCCAGGCGAATGAAATAATGATTCTATGTTCCGAACATAGTCACTATTCCATGGACAAAGCGGCCAATTTGCTGGGAATCGGAATACGAAAAGTTGGCGTAACAGATCAGTTCTTACAGGATTCCGATTCGGTTAATGAAGTTCTGGATTCGGCGGTCAATGATGGCGTAAAATACATCATTGTCGTTGCAAATATGATGACAACCATGTTCGGATCTGTTGATGATCCTGAAATATATGTGAAGGCTTTGGGAGAACGGAACCTACCATTCAGAATGCATATTGACGGGGCTTACGGTGGTTTTTATTATCCGTTTTCGAATAAGGCTTACAAACTAAACTTTGAGACCCATTATATTTCATCCGTAACACTGGATGCACACAAAATGGCTCAGGCTCCTTACGGAACAGGAATCTTCATTGCCCGTAAAGGTTTGATCGGGTACGCGCAGACCAAAGAAGCCAGCTATGTAGAGGGACAGGATTCCACATTGATCGGAAGTCGTTCCGGAGCGAATGCTATTGCGGTATGGATGATTCTTTCTACTTATGGAAAATACGGATGGATCGAAAAAATCTTCATTCTTCAAAAACGTGCAGACTGGTTCTGTGAGCAGTTAAAGCAGATTGAAATTCCGTTCTACAGAAATGAATACAGCAACATCGTAACGATGCAGGCAGGTTCATTGTCACCTGAAATTGCTGAAAATTTCGGACTGGTTCCGGATGACCATCACGCACCAAAATGGTATAAGGTTGTCATCATGGACCATGTTGAAGTGGAAAAACTGGAAGCCTTAATAGATGCAATTAAAGAAATGCAGAAGAATTAATTACTTTTCTTTCTTCTTCTTTTTATCCTTTTTCTTCTTTTTGCCACCTACGGAAGGCATCGCGTCATCCTCGTTCTGATCTCCTGTAGGAGCACCAAATGAATAGGTTTCACGGCCGTGTTCATCATACTTGTGCTCTTCAATCAGAATATCCTTTTCGTAGATCGCCTTACGTTTCATGACATTGCCGGGATGATATTCCTCCCAGGTTCCCTCCTTGCGACCTTTCTTATCATAATTCTCGGACACCTGAACATCTCCATTATAAAAGAAGGTTTTGAAAGGTCCCGACTGCACTCCCATTGTCCATGTCTCCGTTCTGAGCAGGGTACCATCATCATAATAGTATTTTGCATCATCATCTTTTTTACCTTCCTTATATTTTAATTCTTCAATGATAATTCCATCCGGGTTGTACACTTTAAAGTATCCATCCATAAGGCCCAGTTTGTAGTCTATTTCCTTGTGAATCTTGGAATCGTCGTAATAGGTACGCTTAGTTCCGTGTAACTTGCCGTTTTGATAAACTTCCCAAAGTGTGGTATCACCGTCTGCTTCGAAGAAAATATGTTTTCCATGCTTTTCTCCCAGATAATAATTCATTTCCCATGCCTGTTGTCCCGTACTATCGTAGTAATACTCCCATGTTCCTGAAGGCACACCCTGAATGTGATTTCGTACAACCTGTAAACAACCAGACATGTATTTGGTGGAATCTATACCGTTTTCTTTCCCGTTTACAAAATTAACACGACGCTGAAGTCTACCGTTCATGTAACACATTTCACAGGTCCCTGTAAAGGGTTTTCCTGCTCCCTGAAGGTTCGTCATATCCTTAGGTTGGCGCAGTACCATATCACTGGCTTCATCGTAGGTTAATTCTTCATTACAGTCGATTACACCAGCCAGTTTTCCGCATTCCCACTGCGAATAACCCCGTTGTTGCTTCGGTGTCTCATTGTAACACTTTTTAGTTTGTGCTTTTGGATCTATGATTTGAGCATAGCTGGCAACAGATGCTGCAATAAAGAAAAGAGAAACGATAAACCTCATAGGAAAGAATTTTCCTTAAAGTTAACAACTATTGTTCCGATTTTAAGTGCTCCAGAGCTTTTTTCATTTCAGAATGAATCGGCATCGTTGAATGGGCCTCCGCATCGTAAGCTACAAGTACGGAACCTCCTTTGGTTCGCACTTCTCCGTTTACTTTTAGTTCGTATGTGAGCGTAAAACTCTTTTCACCGATATTAGCCACTCCCATGTGTACATACACCTCATCATGTAAAAACACTGGTTTCAGGTATTCCACCTCATTTTTCACCAACACAACCGTATGACGCTTCCAATCCCATTCTATTCCTAAAAGTTGACCAAAATAATGCACACGAGCGATCTCAAAATAGCTCAGGTAAATGGCATTGTTGACGTGCCCCAGAATATCCAAATCTGAAAAGCGCACATGTATTCTTGCTGGTTGAATCATTTTTTATCTAATTTTTCGAAGGTGGAATTGTTACTGATGAACTCCGGCACAATAGCTTTCATCTTACCTACAATTGCAAAATTGTCCTGAGAATTGAACATATTAATCAGTTCTTCTATTGCTTTTATCTGGTCTTCATTCGATTCCCGGACTTTAGCCCGGAGAATTTTTGGGTGATGCGTGGGAAGTGTATTTTCCTCTTTTGCCAAAAGTTCCTCATACAGTTTCTCTCCCGGCCTCAGTCCTGTTATTTTTATCTCAATATCCTTTCCTAGTTCCAGTCCACTTAGTTTAATCATCTTCTTCGCCAGATCAATGATTTTAACCGATTCCCCCATATCAAAGACAAAGATTTCCCCTCCTTCTCCCATGATTCCGGCCTCCAGAACCAGTTGGCATGCTTCCGGAATGGTCATAAAGAATCGGGTAATACGTTCATCCGTTACAGTGATCGGTCCTCCCGCATCCAATTGCCGCTGAAAAAGCGGAATAACCGAACCGTTGGATCCCAGCACATTTCCAAACCTTGTCGTAATAAATTTCGTTTTTCCCTTCCTGTTTGAACTTTGGGCATATATCTCCGCGATCCGCTTTGATGCTCCCATAACGTTCGTTGGATTGACAGCTTTATCCGTAGATACCATTACGAATTTGAACACGTCAAATTCATTGGATAAATCTACCAGATTCTTAGTACCATGGACATTTGTCAATATTGCCTCCGAAGGGTTTTCTTCCATGAGCGGCACGTGTTTGTATGCAGCGGCATGAAATACATACTGAGGTCTGAAGGTATTGAAGAGATTACGCATCCGATCCTCGCTCCGGATATCCCCTACAACAATTTCAAACTTCAAATCAGGAAATTCATTCCTGATCTCGTTTTGCAAATCATAGATCGGCGATTCGGCCTGATCCAGCATAACAAGCAGTGAAGGAGAGTATTTTGCTATTTGCCTTACTAGACCGCTTCCTATGGAACCCGCAGCACCTGTAACCAAAACCACCTTACCGCTCAGCTCCGCGTGTAGCTTTTCTTCGTCCAGAACGATCGGTTTACGACCCAGCAAATCTTCAATTTTGATCTTTGCCAACTGTTTAGTTGAGAATTCACCGTTAACCCAACTTCTTACACTTGGTACCTTCTGCACATTAATACCTCTGGACAGTACTTTTTCTATGACTTTATTCAGGTGTTCTTCATCCGGATCCTGAATTGCTACGATCAAATCCGTGATCTCATGCTCTTCCAGCAGTTTATCCAGATCATCCGTATGGTATATCGTTTGTCCTTCCAGGCGGTTGCCCTTCATCTTTTTGTTGTCATCCAAAAAACCTACAATGTTGTAACCAATTGACAAGTCTTTTTCAATGGTGCGTTTTGTAATCAAACCTGAAATTCCTGCACCGTAGATCAAGACATGCTTATCCGCTGCCTTTGATTTGATGGACTCCAGATAAATCAGCTTCACGGCGAAGCGAGAGCCTACAATAAATAGAGTTGAAAAGATAAATTCAGTAATAAGAACAGATGTGGGAAAGAGGTAATATCCATCAAATTCATAATATCTGATCAGGCCCAGCACAATGAACAATGCACTGGAAACAACATTTGCCTTAAATATCCTGAAAAAGTCCTCCGTAGAAGTATGTCTGATCAGACCTCTATGCACCTTGAACAGATAAAAAACAAGCAACTTAATTCCGATATAAAATCCTAAAGAGCGGCTCAATATAGCCCATTCCGAGCTGATCAGTTGTTCATTCGCCTCAAGATCAAAACGAATAATGTAAGAAAATAACAAAGCCAGTAAGGACATCGAAATGTCTGCAATCACAATGATCCATCTGGGGGTATTTTGCTTTGGAAGTAACATACTCTTTGCTCTTGTACTCGAATGAAAGCTCAAGGTTGCAATTCAAAATTAATTAATCTTGAGGGGAATGTTCTCCAAATGCCCTAATGAATGTGGTAAAATTGTGTTTAGAAGCATTTTCACTGATAAATTCCTCCAGTTTTTCCAGGCTGAATAATGTATTGGATTTCGGATGACCTATCGTTACCATCTCCCGCCATCCCATATTCTCTGCTTTCTGCAGTCCTGCCTGAAGCTTACATGCAAAATAACCATCAGTGGAGACATGAGTTGTGGTAAAAGCAGATAAGGTGCGCTTCTTACGACCTCCCTGCGAGAGAAAAATACCATCTCCCAACATTTTGTGTCTGTGAGGTTTTAAGCGGCCTAAAATATACAATCTCCAGTAAAATAATGGGCTGTAACGAAGTGGCGTGATCTGGACTTCTGTAAACCTCCCCTGAACATCTTCAAGACAAACATCATCCTCAAACCGGTAAACGGATTTAAGCGGCGCATCTCTGAAATCAACTGCATACTCTCTCGTTTCCAGAAAATCGCCGGCCACAACAGTTGAATCATGCGTGATTCCAAGTTCTACAAAGACATCCTTTAATTGATTGAAAGGCTGAATACACCACCCACCAGCGCGATAAACAAAGGTCTTCCGACCTATTATTTCATCTATTCCGGTCTTATACTTTCGAACAATTTCATCACTTTCTTCCTTCGAAAAATCCGATAACTTGTATGCATCTTCCGTATTCATGGACCACCTGCCATCCCAGCTTGCCTTTTCCCAATGCGGATGAATATGCAATTGAACATCATGGCCTTTTTCGATCATTTCCCTGATCTGCCGAACCACCAGGCTTCTTTCTTCACTCAAAGCATTGTAACGCGCAGAAGCCATCAGATATCCAACATCCACGAAAAAGGTATAACGGACGTTGTACTTTTCTGCCATTTTCAACAGGTCGTTGGTTGGCTCCAGCATACATTTGTGAACCGTACCCGGTTCACTCCCGAAGAAAAGCTCGTAATCGAATGTCAGTAAGATATTCACAACACGAAATTATGTTAATTTGCGAGAAATAAGCTCCAAAACATAAAAAGTCTGAAATGGCAATTGAGATTGAATATAAATTTCTGGTGAATCACGAAAAATGGGAGAAACTGGTAAAACCTGAACCTCAGTTAATTGTGCAAGGATTCCTGAGCAAGAATGAAAAGCTGGTTGTTCGTGTGCGAATTTTAGGAGACCAGGGATTTCTAACCATTAAGGGGAAAACAAGTGGAATCAGAAGGAGCGAATTCGAATATGAGATTCCAAAAAATGAAGCTGAAGAAATGATCAACCTGTTCACCGATAAGCATATTCGTAAACAACGCTATGTGATTCATGAGGATGGAAAAAACTGGGAAGTAGACGTTTTTGAAGGAAAATTGGAGGGTTTAATCCTTGCTGAGCTTGAAGTCAAATCTGAAGAGGAGGAGTTTACTCCACCCGACTGGACCACTACCGATGTTAGTAATGATCCCCAATATTACAATGCCGTACTAATTGACCGATGCTGATCAATCGCGAGTAAGATCCGTTTTCTGCGTATCCAGTACCATGGTTCCCAATTCGTAGGAAAACCAGTTTTCAAAATTCTCGAATGTAATTTCCGGGTACAAATCCTCATTATCTGTCACCGCCATCAACTCATTCTCGAAGATTCTTTTAAAGTTTGCCTTTATCACTGGTTCATCATCATAAAAATCATCTTCAATCAGGTAGATACTTCCCTCATTATCTGTCAGATCTTCAAAATCCTCATCATGATTGTTTGCCCAGTTCAAAAATGGCTTCAAAGGTTTAATGTAGATATAACCTCTGTTTACAATTGTTATCATATCAGTTATTTATCACTTGTTATTTAGACTTCGAATTAATCCCCGGTTTCATTTTACCTTCTTCCATGTAATACCACCGAGCTTTATTCTTTCCCTTTTGCTGAAGTATGTGCGTCCAGTCCTCGATTCCCTTAGCTTCCAGATAGTTCTTCCAGCTCTCAAAATTGACCTCCTCTCCTTCAATCATTACAATCAATGAATCATTGACAAACATCTCAAAAGACCGATCATTCAGTCGAATGGGGTCTCCGATATGAACACTTTCTCCCCTTCCTGCTATATCCAACCAATTGAAGAAAGCATTACTGGTCTTAACTGAATCAGAAAAATACCATTCCCTGTAATTCAGGCTATCTTCCTTTGATCTCAAAATGTACTGAAAGCTGGTGTCAGCACCAAAACGGTCTATAAAATGTTTCTTTGAAGTCATCCCTACTTCAAGGATATCAGGATTGATCAGCTGAAAATTCTTCAATAGCTCTTCATGTCCGTCTTCATCTTCTGTAGCAGGAATTGAATCGCCGTTTTCTGCAGAAGGGAGCAAATCATGGATATCAATCACTTTCTCCTCCTTATCCGAGCAAGATAAAAGGAATAAGACCGGTACTATCAGAATATATCTTTTCATATCAACTCACTGAGCGGATCACTGCTATCGTATAATCAATATCTTCCACACTCACATCCAGATGCGTTACCATACGGATCATTCCAGGTCCAAATGCAATTGTTTTGATCCCTTTCTCGGTAAATTTTGCGATAATCCGATCCCTGTTTTCTTCATCCTTTAGAACTGCTACAACAATATTCGTTTCAACCGGAATTACCTCCTTGACCCATGCACACTCATTAAGCGCTCCTTCTAGCGCCTTTGCATGTTCATGATCAACCTTTAAACGTTCTACATTGTTTTTCAAAGCATATAAACCTCCCGCAGCGATAATTCCTGCCTGACGCATACCTCCGCCAAATACCTTTCGAACCCTTCTGGCTTTCTTAATGAAATCTTTTTTTCCAATCAATACCGAGCCAACCGGCGCTCCCAATCCTTTCGACAAACAAAGTGAAATTGAATCGAATTGAGACGCATATACTTTCAGGTCAACTCCGTTTTCCACCATTGCATTCATTAGTCTGGCACCATCCAAATGTAGAGGTAAGCTGTGTTCTCTGCAGAAGCTACTGATTTTTTTTATCTCTTCAAAATCGTAGATTGCTCCTCCACCCCTGTTTGCTGTGTCTTCCAGACTTACCAACCGGGTTAGCGGCAGGTGAACATCCTCCGGGTTATTGATCCACTTCTGAATATCATCCAAGCGCAGCCTCCCCCTGTTCCCGTCCAGTAAGCGAACAGATGCTCCTGAGTTTTTTGCTATTCCACCGCCTTCGTATTTATACACATGACTGTCTACATGCGTAATCACCTCATCTCCCGGTTGCACATGTACGTTTATAGCTATCTGATTCGTTTGAGTTCCGGAAGAAGCATATATTGCCGCTTCCATCCCAAATAACTCCGCAACATATTGTTCCAATTCATTTACAGTCGGATCTTCCTGAAAAACATCATCTCCAACGGGAGCACTGAACATAGCTTCTAACATTTCTTTACCAGGTCTGGTAACAGTATCACTTCTCAGATCAATAATTCGCATACACATTGAATTTTATACGAAAATAAGAAAAGGATAAAGTTAATTCATCCGAAAGATTGTAACTTTAAAGACAAAGCTAATTCACATGAAAGTAAATGGAAAAATACTCGTTGTTACAGGGGGGGGCAACGGTTTGGGCAAAGAGCTCTCACTAACCTTGCTTAAGAAAGGCGCACACGTTTGTGCCGTAGACAAAAATGAAGATGCATTAAACTCCTTCTTCGAAGAACTCTCCGATGAGCAGAAATCGAGGTTCCACACTGAAGTTGTTGACTTAACACATGAAGAAGAAGTAAATAACCTGCCGCAAAAAGTTCGTGAGCGATTTGGAGAAGTAGATGGTATTATCAATAACGCAGGAATTATTCAACCTTTCGTCAAAATAAATGACCTGGACATGAAAACAATCAATCGTGTCATGAATATTAATTTTTATTCGCAGATATACATGATAAAGGCATTTTTACCCTATCTGTTAAAGAGACCTGAATCCCATATCGTTAATATCTCCAGTATGGGAGGTTTTCTACCTGTTCCGGGACAAAGTATTTACGGCGCTTCCAAGGCTGCAATAAAACTGATGTCGGAAGGATTGTATGCCGAATTAATCTCCACTAATGTTCATGTCACAGTAGTATTTCCCGGAGCCATGAATACTAATATTGCTCAAAACTCCGGAGCGTCCGTACCGGATATTGACCAAAAGTCAGGCAATATCAAAATGCTCTCTCCTGAAACTGCTTCCGAACAAATTATTGCCGGCGTTGAAAAAAACAAATTCCAATTGTATATCGGTAACGACTCTAAAACAATGAGTACGATGTATCGATTAGCGCCAAAATACGCTATCACATTAATTGCAAATAAAATGAAGGGACTTCTGAAATAATCAACCAGAAAGATATTCTGTAGTTCAAAACTATCTCCAGAACAGGTGACTTCTTACCTACTTTGCTTTAAATCGAATTTCAATCAATCATTCATAAAAAAGAAGCCGGATTCATGAACCCGGCTTCCTTTTTTTATTGTTTCACTATTTTTTTCTGGGAGAGCAACTCACCGTCACTCATCAATTTTAAGATGTACATTCCCGGATCCATCTTTGATCCCAATTTCAACTTACCTGACTCAAGGTTCTGATCGAAAACGATCTTACCCGAACCAACCTCAACTATCTGTACAGTGTAGTTCTTTTCACTATTCCAGCCTTCAAATTCAATCACCAACTGATCATTGAATGGATTCGGATATACATTCAGATTAAGGTTAACTACTACGTTATCTATTCCAAGTTCCGAAGAATCAGCAATCACAAAATTATCAAAGCCTGCTTCTACCAAATGTCCCGGTGTCATATCCATCGCTCTTACTTTCAATTGCATAAAAGCAGTTAACGTAAGATAATCCGACAATTTATATGTTTTAGAAGCCCATGTTCCCGCATCCGGATCATTCGCCAATGCTACATCCAGATAAACGGTTTGAGTTCCATTTGTAATTTGAATTGTCAGTGTATCGTTTGGTGTACCCGTACCGCCATCGTTAAAGAACCAACGATCAAAAGATAAATACGGATTATTATAACCTGTAAGATCAAAAACCGGAGATGTAATGATTGTAGTTCCATTATCGATATCATCATCACCTGCCTGGCCTCCTCCGTTACCTGTAACGTATGCCAATTCTCCGCAATCCTGAGAATCATTTCCAGGATTACAAACTGCACCTGAATAAATTGTTTCTACCGGAACACCACGTTCCCAGTCTCCTGTTGTAGGATTTCCTGAAAGTGTCCACCCAAGGTCTAGATCAAAATTATCTGTATATCCTGTTTGCAGCTGATATACGTACGGACCTCCGTTAGCCATTATGGATTGGTTCATCAGACACAGCGTCTGATACCCCCATAAACCTATAGTAATGTCATAATTTCCTTCCAGAAAACCTGAAACGGTAAATTCTCCCAGACCATTTGTTGTAACAGTGTTGCTCGTCTGAGAATCATGAATCCAGACCTGTGCATTAGAGATCGGATTATTCGCTTCATCCACTACCGTTCCTGTAAAATCGAACGTAATCATTGGTTGCAACTGAACATCCTGAATCACTGTATTTCCGGCAGTAAGAGCAATTCCCGTAATCGTTTGAGAATAGTACCCTACTTTTGAATAGGTAACATCATAAGTTCCGGCCACTGCCACACCTGTCAGGTAGTTTCCTGCAGCATCTGTATTATCAGTGCTACTTGTAGAAACGATCTGTACCAAAACATTGTTTAAAGGACTGGTAGTTACTGCATCCGTGACATTTCCTGCAAGATAAGCTCCCGGGGAAAGATTTGCACCTAATACATACAATCCTTCTTCAATATCACTTGCAATGATCAAACCCGAAGGCAGGTACGGATAAACGCCCCAACATCCGTTGAAACCATCTCCTGCGAATGATGGAGAAGTATCAAAATTTCCTACTTCAATTAGATTGGAAGGATTCGTTGCATCATGAACTACAACTCCATCCCTGTAATAAGAGGTAAAAATATAATTCCCTAACACGAATGTATTATGAGGAATTACGTTCATTCCCGGGTTTGATTGAATCCGGTCTATTTCCGTAATGTTTCCTAGATCACTCACGTCGTATGCTGCCACATAACCATTTGAAACCTCATCATTTGTGAAGAGTGTGTTACCATCATCGGATAACCATACCTGATGGGTAAATACACCCGGAGTGTAGTGTGTTGCCAAAGTTGAGATACTGGTAGGATTGGTAACATCCAGAACAACAAAGTAACCATCGTTGATTGCTCCGCCCCACAGCGTGTCATTTCGAACAAAAACATCATGTACGTAATGATCGTTGTAACGTCCCAATTCCACAGGATGAAGCGGGTCTGTAGCCAAATCCAGAATGATTACACCTCCTGCACCATTATTCGCTCCACAAATATATCCGCGGCCATTTTCATCAATGAAAATATTATGTGCGGTTGAAAAAGGATAAGATGATCCCGTAAACTGAGACACGTCACCCGAAGTCAAGGTCCCCGGAAGATTCGTAAGGTCAATAATTTTTAGTCCGTTTCCTGATTCATTTGTGATATAAGCATGGTTGTTCCATACTTTCATATCTCTCCAGATCGAATTCGCACCGGCGCTGTAAAAAACTTCTACCGGATTAGCAGGATCCTGTAATGAAACAATCGATGTTCCGGTCTGATTACCAACAATTGCGTATTCGACACCGGTACCATCCACATATCCCCAGATATCACTCATATCCCCCCTGGAACCTGCATAGGTATAGTGGGCAACGAGATTCATATTTAACTGAGAAAAAGAAGGCAGCCACGTAAAAATGGCCAGAAAAACAAGGAGTATTTGTCTTAGCATAGTTTTATAGTATAACAGTTTAGGTGCACAAATTACAAAAATTAAACAAACGATAATCAACTAATTCCAAGTAACAAATCCGGATCAGGACAATTGTCTTTATATTTCTCCATTTCATAAATACTGCAGACACCCGGATAATCGCCTTGTTTTCCTTCTATGTCTCTGATAATCTGAAAATGAAGATGAGGCGGATAATCACCATTCTCAAAAGGTTGTCCTAAACGACCAATAAGCTCTCCTTTTCTTACAACGTGCCCCACTTCTATACCTGATATCGAATCCGAACTCAAATGTCCGTATAACGAATACCAACTGCCCCCATTCCATTTATGTTCAAGAATGATGGTCGGACCATAATCTCCGTAAGCATCATTGTTTTTGAAGCTATGAATAGCTCCCTCCGCACATGCATGAATTGTTGTTCCGGCTTTACACCAAAGATCCAAGCCCAGATGAATGTTCCTCTCCTTATGCTTATCAATTTCCTTGTAAAAATGCTCACTCCGGTTATAAATACCTCTCTTTTCAAGATAACCACCATAAGCCACCATGCGATTGTTTGTCGCCAGTTCATTATCGATGTAACCTGCCAGGATATCCGAAGAAGTTAAATCCAGATTGCTCAGCGCACTGTTTTTTACGGATAAATCCAGAAGCATAAAATCCGTAGATGAAATAGCAGGATCAAGAACATTAATCCCTTCTGAAGAAAGGTGCTTAAGATATAGTTTGAAGTCAGTAGATTTCACGTTTCGAATCTACGATATTTGGAATTACTTTTTACGACGTTTTTTCTTTGAATAGATAACCCAGCGTTTACTTACTTTGTTTCCGTACTGATCTTCAACAACCACCAAATAGGTTCCGGCTTCAAGATTTCCGGTATTTATTACCCTGCGATTATATCCGATGTCGATATTATGTGACTTATACCCTCTTAATTTTCCGTTACTGTCGTGAATTGAAACCAGACCCTTTCCTTCTGCCAGTGATTCAAAACTTACCGTAAGTGTATTCATTGATTCCGCTTCATCTTTATACACTTTAATGTCGGAAAGGATTTCATGTGTAACGGTTGTGACGTCCAGTACCTGCTCATTGCCTGACTTGTCAACTCTTTTTAGCCTGAAAAACTCAACTGCAGCTTCAGGAAAATTGGTAAAACTTTCCAAATATGTTCTATACGTATCATGATTACCAACCGACTCCCTTCTCGATTTTTCTTCCCAGTTCACCCCGTCTATTGATTTTTCAACGATGAAGTAAGCGCCATCTATCTCATAATCCACTTCCCATTTTAAATGAATTGCTATTGGTGTGGAAACGATGGAAAGATCAATCAGGTCAATATCGTCATTACCTGATGAGTCTATATCCGAACTAAAGTCCTTTGCCACAATTGAATGACAAAAAAGCAATGACAATATGAATAATACATTTCTCATAGCACTCTAGTTTACCTTATTAAGGTAGATCAAAACCCACTGAAAAACAACTACTAAACTGTTTTAAGTTTTCAACAAACACATGTGTTAAACATGTTGATATTATAATGCATGCATAATATATACCGTCAATTCAACGAATCAGACTAAAAAGAAAAATGAAACATTGTTAAATTCGCACTCCAGAAAATATTTATGAGTAAAACTTCCATTTCCGCTTTCGATTATGCACTTCCGGATGAAAAAATTGCCAAATATCCGATTGAGCCTCGTCACGACAGTAAATTACTGACATACAGAAATGGAAAAATTGAGACACACAAATATCTGGAACTACCTGATTTATTACCCGTCGATACGCTCCTTATACTCAACAACACCAAAGTTATTGAAGCCCGCCTCATCTTTCAAAAGCCAACTGGCGGACTGATTGAAGTATTCTGTCTCGAACATAGTTCAGAATACCCGGATGTAACTACGGCTATGGGGCAAACCGGAGAAGTGAACTGGTACTGCCAGATCGGGGGGGCAAAAAAATGGAAAGAAGGTAGTATAAGTCTGCAATTTGACTGCAACAATCAGAAGGAAACGTTATACGCTGTAAAGAAAGAATCGTCTGAGGGGCAATTTTTGATCCACTTTGAATGGACAAACCCCGATTTAACTTTTGCAGAAATTCTGCACTTCGCAGGAAATGTACCGCTCCCCCCCTACCTTAACCGACAAGCAGAAGAGAAGGATAAATTAACTTATCAAACAGTTTATGCTGAATTTGATGGCTCTGTTGCTGCTCCGACCGCAGGTTTACACTTCACACCGGAATTGTTTAAACAACTGGAATCAAAAAACATACTTCCTTCTTATGTAACACTCCATGTAGGTGCCGGAACTTTCAAACCGGTAAAAACAGAACATGTTGAAGATCACACCATGCATGCGGAGTTTATTGATGTGGAATTTGATTTTATAGAAAACTTTATTTCATCACTGGATAAAACCCGAATCTGTGTGGGAACCACATCATTGAGAACCCTTGAAAGTTTGTACTGGATGGGAGTAAAAGTTCTGGAAAAAGGGGACGTGCAACCGGAAGAAATTTCTCTCGGGCAGTGGGAAGCCTACCTTCTTCCTCAAAACACTGATGTAAAAACAGCATTTATCGCCTTGTTAAACTGGATGAAATCGCATCAAATGGAACGATTGATTTCCAAAACACAGGTGATGATAAAACCGGGGTACTCGATCAGAACGGTAGATGCTATTCTTACGAATTTCCATCAACCAAAATCAACGTTGTTATTATTGATTCATGCCTTCATCAGTGACGACTGGAAATCTGTCTATGATTATGCTTTAAAGCACGACTACCGCTTTTTGAGCTACGGAGATGGCAGTTTATTGTGGAAGAATCATTAATGTTGCGATTTTGGATTATCTGATTCTTTTCATATTACTGGCTCTTGTTGCTGAAATTCTGGGAACTATAGGTGGATTCGGGTCATCTTTGTTCTTTGTTCCCATTGCCTCCTTCTTTTTGGATTTCGAGTCCGTATTAGGGGTCACTGCTCTTTTTCATTTATCAAGTAACATCACCAAACTAACATTCTTCCGAAAAGGAATTGACAAAAATCTGTTCCTCTACCTAGGAATCCCTTCTGTGGTCTTCGTTGTAGCTGGCGCCTACCTTAGCCAGTATATCAATACTTTTTATCTTGAAATCTGTCTTGCCTTTTTTCTGATAGTAATCAGTGTGCTTTTTCTGGCCAAACCGGACCTGAAACTTAAAATAAGGCCGCAAAATACCATACTGGGGGGAGCTATCTCCGGATTTTCAGCAGGACTGATCGGAACAGGAGGAGCCATTCGAGGGTTGACATTAAGTTCATTTTCATTGCGTCCGGAAGTATTTATTGCAACCTCAGCATTAATTGATCTTTGTGTCGATTCCAGCAGAAGCGTCGTTTATTTTGCCAACGGTTTTATCCATAAACACGACCTTTATCTTTTGCCATTACTACTGATCTCAAGTGTTCTCGGGACGTGGATTGGCAAGAAAATTCTGGATCGTCTCAGTTTCAGCAAGTTCAGAACAATTGTCTTATTCTTAATTACCGCAACAGGAGTCATTACACTCATTAAGTTGTTAATTTGAAACTAATTCAATCAAATGAAAAACAGAGTCGACCAAATTATTGAGCATTTCAAACTGGAGCCTCATCCGGAGGGAGGTTATTTCAAGGAAATTTTCAGAAGTCAGAATGGCGCAGATTTCAATGATGAGAATCAGAATATCAAAGGATTTCGGAATTATTTAACGGGAATCTACTTTCTTCTTACAGGAGATTCATTTTCAGCATTTCACCGGATCAATCAGGATGAGTCCTGGCATTTTTACCTGGGAACAGCTATTACCATCTACGTAATCGAACCGGATGGCAACCTGATAACACATCAATTAAGCAATGAGCTGGATACCGAGTTTCAAATCACCATTCCTGCCAATCATTGGTTTGCAGCAAAAGTGGAAGCTCCCGAATCGTTCGCTTTTGTGGGGTGTAATGTGGCACCGGGATTTGACTTTCAGGACTTTGAACTTGCGGAAAGAGAAACACTGACCTCAGAATACCCGCAGCATAGCGCACTTATCAAAGAACTGACTCGTTAATCACGAAATTGATACGCTTTGTAACAACGGTACGATTTTCGATGCAATCTATCACTAAATTTAAGGCATGAAAAAAGTCGTATTCATTCTCTTAGCCCTGATCAGTTTCAATGGTTTTGGACAAAACCAACATTTCACACACGAGGACACACTCCGCGGATCTGTCACTCCCGAGCGCATTTGGTGGGATTTGCTACATTATGATCTTTCCGTGAGTGTTTTTCCTGAAACAAAAAGCATCAGTGGATCGAATACCATTCAATTCAAAACATTAGAATCCAACAAGATCATGCAAATTGATCTTCAGGCGCCTCTTCAAATCGATCAGGTGATTTATCACGGTAAAAATCTCAGTTACAAAAAGGTTGGAGCAGCTCATTTCATTGATCTGGAATCTGCCCCGGAAATTGGTTTAACAGACAGCATTACGATTCAATATTCCGGAAGTCCGCATCAGGCAATCCGCGCTCCATGGGACGGAGGCTTTGTCTGGAAGAAGGACAAAGACGGAAATGACTTTATTGCGACAGCCTGCCAGGGACTGGGCGCAAGCGTATGGTGGCCTTGCAAGGATCACATGTACGACGAACCGGATCATGGCATAATCGTTCGGGCAAATGTGCCTGCTGAATTGGTTGCGGTATCCAACGGAAGACTCATCTCAACAGAAAAAGCGGAAAAGAAAAGAAAGGTATACACCTGGAAAGTGATCAATCCGATCAACAATTATGGCGTGAATCTTAACGTCGGAAACTATGTCAACTTTAGTGAAGTCTTTGACGGAGAAAAAGGTCCGCTTGATATGTCTTATTGGGTGTTGGAATATAATTTAGACAAAGCTAAAGAACACTTCAAACAGGCACCGATGATGATGAAAGCATTTGAACATTGGTTCGGACCTTATCCTTTCTATGAGGACAGTTATAAATTAGTGGAAGTACCCTATCTGGGAATGGAGCACCAAAGTTCAGTGACCTATGGGAATCACTACAAAAACGGATATCTGGGAATGGATATGAGCTACAGCGGCTGGGGTAAGAAATTTGACTACCTGATTATTCATGAATCCGGACACGAATGGTTTGCGAACAACATCACCTACAAGGACATCGCTGACATGTGGATCCACGAATCATTTACTACCTATTCCGAATCCATTTTTGTTGAATATTACTATGGAAAAGAAGCAGGAGCGGAATATGTAATCGGATCGCGAAGGGGAATTGACAACAAAGCAAAGATCATTGGCGAATATAATGTCAACCATGAAGGTGATGGCGACATGTACACAAAAGGCGCCAATGTAATTCACACTCTGCGTCAATTTGTTCCTGATGATGAAAAATGGCGTCGTATTCTGCGTGGAATGAATGAAACTTTCTATCACCAAACGGTTACCACGCAGGAAATCGAGCAGTTTTTGGCAGATTCTGTCGGTATGAATCTGGACTCATTCTTTGATCAGTATCTAAGACAAGCAAATATCCCGACATTTGAATACAAAGTTGATAATGGCGAATTGTCCTATCATTGGACAGATTGTATAGAAGCCTTCGATATGCCGCTAAAAATTTCAATCAACGGGGAATCAACTTTGATCTATCCTACTAAAGACTGGCAGAAACTTTCACGGACAAAAATTGAAAAGGTGGAAGTTGACAAGAACTTCTATATAAACAGTAAACAAATTGACTGATATGAAAGAATTTTGGAATGAACGTTATGGCAAATCCGAATTTGCTTATGGGATGGAACCTAATGCCTATTTCAAGGAAAAATTGCAGGATTTAAAACCCGGAAAGATTCTCTTACCTGCAGAAGGTGAAGGAAGAAATGCTGTGTACGCTGCAACTTTAGGCTGGGATGTCTACGCATACGACATTAGCGAAGAAGGAAAAATTAAGGCTGATAAGCTTGCCAAAGAGAACAATGTGGCTATTAACTATACCGTTGGAACAATCGACCAGTTGGAATTCGAACCGGAAAGTTTTGATTGCATTGCCCTGATATACGCTCATTTACCACGATCGATCAGACGACAACAACACGAAAAACTTCAATCACTGCTCAAACCTGAAGGAACTTTAATCGTTGAGGTATTCTCCGAAGAGCAATTGGAGTACAATACTAAAAACCCGAAAGCAGGCGGACCAAAAGATGCTGAATTCCTGTTTACAACGGACGATCTGAAAGAAGATTTCGATCTTTGTGAAATGATCCACCTGAATCAGGAGGTCATATTTTTGGATGAAGGCTTATATCATATCGGCGAAAGTTCAGTTGTTCGTTGCATTGGAAAGAAAAAGCGATAAAAAGCTAAAGATAACGTAACCTTCAGTGTGTTTTTAATGTATTATCTTTGCACACTGTTAGCAAAAACTAACAGCTCAGGGTTATGATCAAGTATGTTACAGTTGAAAATGGAAAATTCAAACTCGTTCAGGGTAGTGAATTTCTACACCCAAACATTCTTTGGATCGACCTGAT
>QKAV01000036.1 GCA_003247185.1 Crocinitomicaceae bacterium | reverse complement strand
GCTGAGTCGATTACTGGATCTTCACAGTCACTGGTTACGGTCCAGCGTACCCAAACTTCACCGCCGCAATATGCCGGGGCCGTGCCTGAATCGTCGCTCAACACTGCGCCACAGCCGCCACCTTTTGTGGCACTGCCTACCCACACTGCAAAAACAGAATCTACATAGGACTGCGTGTTACAGCTGCCTATCAACATATCATCCGGTACATCCAATGTAACTGCTGGTGCATCAGTTATCGTAAAAGTGGCTTCACAACTGTCCATGAGGCCACAATAATCTGTGACGATCATTTTAATTGTCATACTGCCGCCACATGCCAGTGGTGCATCCACTGTATCCAGAACGGCAATAATATCATCTACTTTGTATACTGTATCAAGTGGGTCAGTTCCACCGCTTACCATAAAAGCGGTATCCAGCCAATTTCCAAAAGCCAAATCAACAGCTGACTGTCCCAGACACGCATCAAGTGTAAGACCGGCACATTCAACAAATACAGGATTTGGATCAGGTTCAGTGATCTCGGCACCGCAGTCTGTTGAATTCGGATCCACGCTGTTAAATACTTCAACTGTATAAACTCCTGCTCCTAAACCATACATGGTATCTACCAGGCTATTGGTAACAGTTGTATCGAACGGTGTACCATCTTTACTCCAGATGTATGTGTAAGGAGGATATCCGATGGTATCAGAAGGAGTTACCACTGTCCATGCAACTCCTGTTAAAGCACCAAAGCACTCAACATCATCCTTGAAAACGGAACAAGTTGGTGCAGTTGGAGTCCAAGCTAAACTATCATAGCATGAAGTCTCACAACCATTCGCATCAGTAATGTATACGTCGTATCGGCCGTCACTAAGACCGTAAATACTGTCTGTACCCTGACCTCCGCCAATTGAGCCGTTGCTTGTTACCCACAAATAAGTATATGGACCAGTTCCTCCTGTTACTGTTACTTTTGCTGTTCCATTACCGGCATTAAAGTATGACTCATCTGTAGTCATTACGCTACATGCCGGATTTTCATGAACAATCACTGTAAACGAGTCTACAGCAAAACATCCCTGGTCATCCGGATTTGAGCTTCGAGCCCAGAACATGGTATCTCCCACCGATAGCGTCTGATTGGAAGAAATGGCGTTAACAGGAGGATTTGCAAATGCGTCTGCACTTGAAGCATAAAATGTAACATTTCCGTCTCCAAAGCTATCTACAGCTGTCATCAAATCAAATTGATTGATTCCATCATCACATGTATCAAGATCCATCGCCACAATTTTGGTTTCCAAATCATAACCAAAGATCAGTGGTCCCACAAAGTCATGCATTTCTGATTCAAAACTTGGCGAACTTCTGGTCTTTACCAAAAGGCTCCCTAGTGTTTTATTACAGGCATCTCCCCCAAACGCATCCAATCCTAAGAATGACATATTAATTGCAAATTCAGCAAACTGAAGCGGCAGATATTCAGCGTTATTGTCAGCTTGCGGACCTTCCAAAGTTCCCCAAGGCGGTGCCGGGGAAACACTGTCAATATTTACTACAGCCCAAGCAGCAGGATCAGTACTTCCAACTGCTGGTTGAATTTCAGCATAACCAAAACCTGCACCAGCTTCAGTAGTGAATTTATCTTCTACAAAATTAAAAGAAGATCCAGCATCAAAATTTGCCAGTCCATTAGTATAGTCTGCCTGGCTTACCCAAACACGTATACTAGCCACGGGATCACCGCCACCTTTTTCATAGTCTATACTTACAATCAGGTCTCCGGCTGTTAATACTACCCCGTCTTCATCAAACGTCCATGAAGTATGACCATGATCAGTACCCGTATTCGTAAAATGCGATCCATCATAACCTATCTGATTGGCAAAAAACTCAAAATCAGCATGAACAGATCCTGAAGTTGAACGGGTTGAAAAAGCGCCGATTCCCCAAACATCTCCGTCCGAATCCTGACGCATATGACCATAAACATCAATTAAATCGCCTTTTTGGTAGGGATCTTTAATACCAACATTCCATGTTGAAGGATCCTGAAAGTTTTTATCCGAAGTCCCTGCAAAAGCAGAGCTGTCTTTCCCGTTTCCGGCAGTATTGTTATCCCTTGCATATACCCCGTCGATCCATACAATTGTATCTCCCGGAGAGGAAGGGATTTCAATTTCAGAGTTTCGTGGCACATCCATCCTAATAACAAAACTGAGATTCTCATCAATTGCGAGTGCATTGATAATATTAGTAATGAATGTCCCGGATGGATTAAATACAGGCAACCCACTTCCTGGATATAAACCACCAAACCAGTCGTCAGTACCGGCAGCAGTTGTACCTGCAAGTGAAGGGTCTAACAAATAATTGGTATAAATGTCAGCGTCAATACCAAAATTTGCTTTTACTGCAGCTCCCTCAGTAACAATCTGGCTGGAAGCTGTAAAAGTTGAATATCCGACAATTAATGCCAAAAGAAAAAAGCGGCAACACCAATAGAATGTTCGCTTCAACAATCCAGATAACAGTTTTCGTGTATCTGGCAGTTTCAAGTAATCTTGTTTCATAATCTGATGTATTAAAATTCGTTTTTAATATTATCAGATCACTTCATGGGAGTCCAAAACACAGTACAAGTAAACAGGTTATGTAATAAAAACGGGGTGATAAGTCAAGCTCTGCTTCGGTTCATTCTTTGTAAATGCAAGTTACAACAGGTCTTTGCCTAAGTCAATCAGGTTTAATACGCAATTACTGTATTCAAAACATATCAATTAAAATACTTTTTGGTATTTTAATTGAATAACGAACATTATCTCATTATTACGCAGCCGACTACAGATTAAAGATATATTATCGGAATTATACCGCACAAAAAGAAGGACAAAAACACTGTAAACCGATACAATGAAAGTAAACGCACAAATAAGCCTGAAACATTATAAATAAATACATTTACTGTTTTATTGCAAAAATAAAATGATTAAATAATACGGAAAATTACGTATTTAACTATAGAAAATTACATATCAGAATGTTGCTCTCCTACCAAATATTACCAGTCCAGAAATCTGCAGGAAATAAGGGAGATTCAAATTTTACACTTAGTTGTTGACAGACCAACATTAAGAAATAGAAGAAAATTATATCCGATTTTGACGAAGCAACAACTCTTTGTATTCTGAAGGATCGGCAATGGCTTCAACCACTACCGGCCCATTGCACCTAAAAGCTTTGCGAAGTCCCATTTTATATGAATCAAAATCGGTGACGCGAATTACAGGCACCCCAAAATAATGATTCGTAGGTGTTTCAGGAAGTATGTTCAGATCGGTACCATAACGACAATCGTAGTTTTTCTTTGCCTGTTTTATATTGATGAGCGAAAGACTGCCATCGTTAATTACCACAAACACAATATTCAGAATTAAGCGCTTCACTGTTGCAAGTTCTCCTACAGTCATATGAAAACCTCCGTCGCCCAGCAAAGCTACAACAGGCAGTTCGGGATAATTCAGCTTGGTCGCCATTGCCGCCGGAATAGCAAAGCCCATTCCCGACCATCCGTTTGTCATCAATAATTTACCCGGTTCAGGCGTTCTCCATTGCTGTCCAACCAAATGCAGATGAGCTCCCACATCAACCGTAAGAATTCCGTCGTCAGGCAAAACATTTCTTAATTCATCCAGCACAGCACGCGGCCCAAAACTTCCGGGAGGAGGGGTCAGCCTTTGAAACATTCTGTTTTTTCTCTCGGCTAGCTGATTAAGATCCCATTTTTTAGGTAAACCATCCAGTTTTAACAACTCCTGTAGGGCTACCTCGACATTCCCTATAACATTCAAAACTTCACGAAGCTTTGCAGAATCGACATCAGCTTCCTTTTCGCAAATATGAATCAACGGTACGTTGGGAATCCAGTCTTCATAGTTAAATTCCACCGGATCGTAGCCAACTCCCATCACCAAGTCTGCCTGTCCGTGGGTTTCTGCAACAACATCCGACAAAGCGTGGAACAAGACGCCCGCATACAGTGGATGATCTTCCGGAAAAATGCCCTTTGCCATGGGTGTTAACACAACAGGAATCTTATTATTTTCGGCTAACTGAACAATTAAATCTTTCACCCCTGCTCTTACTGCTGCCATTCCAACTGCCAAAACCGGCTTCTCACTTTTTTTCCAGAGTGTTTCTATTTTTCGAACCTGATCACCAACCAGCGGAGACCAACGCTTTTTATCGACACGCAGGTATTCGAGCTCTTTTCCAACGCTCTTTACTTCCTGCTTGCCAATCCCTGCCGGCACTCCAATGTGAACTGGTCCGGGAACATCGGAAGTGGCTATACCCGCCGCCTTTAAAATAACCTCTTCCACATTTTCGGCGGTAATACGGGTAGTATGTTTGGTTATCGGGAAAAACAGCTGCTGATGGTTGACATTCATTTGAACTATACGGTTCAATAGATGATCCGGCATCTCATCGGTAAATGCGAGAAGAGGCGAACGGTCAAGTAAAGCTTCTCCAACGCCGGTACTCAGATTGGTTGCACCCGGCCCGAAAGTGGCAAAGCATACACCCGGTATTCCGGTGATCCGACCACATACATCTGCCATAATAGCAGCAGTAGCCTCGTGACCCACCAAAATAAAATCAATACCCTCTTCTTCGCGAAGTGCCTCTATATAATCTATCATGTTTCCGCTGGGAACGCCAAATACATACCGCACTCCTATTTCGCGAAGGGTGTGTGCAAATTGCTGAGCTACCGTTGGCATACGCATTTCCTTTTTCAACCTTGGAATATACAATAAAAGAGGGCAAGAAAAAAGGCTCTTAAAAAAGAACCTTTCATCCAATATTTTATTTTTCGGCTACTTGAATTTACTCAGAATATCTTTTACAGCGTCTTTATGAATGGTGAAACCCATCATCTTCAGCTTAATATAATCGGAACTAAAAAAATAATACCCAAATTTCGGATCGGCTTCCCCCACGTTTCTGGAACCAGAGCTCGAATCTTTGATCAGGTACCAGTCTTGTCCGCTACCTTTGTAATTTTCAAGGAACCCGATCAGGTGCATTCCGTGGTCGTCGGTAGTAGTTCCGTTTGAAAAGCGGAACTGACGGGCATCTTCGTTGATATAATCTGAAGGAATGTCAAAATCAGGAATCATTGCACAATTGGTTTCGCGGCTAAAACCTGTTTCAGAAACATCGCCACCAATACTCATTGTGTAGCCTTTTTTAGCAGCATCTTTAAGGGCTGTCATAAACACGTCGAGCGGAACGTTGTAATAGTCTTTGCTGTGCCACCAGTTATCCGCTACTTTGTATTCCACCTGTTGCCAGTAAGGCTCCTGTTTGTACGAAAGAATTTCCACATAATCATCGGGGTTCAACTTCAGGTATTCGGTCAAATAAGTTTTTGGGGTATATTTTTTCCCTTCTACCGTAAACTCTGTTGGAGGAACGCCAATGTAATGATTCATTATGTCTTTGATAGTGGCCAATCCGTATTCCATATTCCATGAATTTGAAGCTTTCATCGAATTCAGAAATCCTTTCATTTCTTCCATCATTT
>QKAV01000259.1 GCA_003247185.1 Crocinitomicaceae bacterium | reverse complement strand
GCACGGAATGTTACCCAAAACATTCGATCATCCCGTTTATGAATTAGTCCAAGTAGTCCCAAAACCACTCCAATAGGAATTCCTACCCACCAGGTAGCAAGAAAACCAACTTTAGCAACTTCCCATCGGGGATGTTCGAAATTGACATCTGCCCCGAGATCTACAAAACCAAACTGGATAAAGCGGAAATGATTAAAATATTCCGAAGAGAGCGTATAGGTTATCTGGTCATGAATGATACCATAAATACCGGCAAGTAATGGTGTAAACAGGGCAAAGAAAAGGACGATGAGCATACGTTTCATAATCAGAAAATTAAGATCGCGTAATCAAAGTACAATTATTAATCGGGATTTTCAAACGGAAACGAAGAGTGAGACAAAAAGATCATTCTTCACACATCAATCCGGAATTGTGATAGCTGCTCCGCCGTATTTCGGTCGTGTACCAAAAAACAAATCGATATAGACTTTTGTACGTGCAAAATACTCTCTAACTCTGGTTCGAAATCCAAAGTTCTTACTGACATCTTTCGCATTATATCCGTAAGCTGTTATACCGTATTTACGTGCAAGAAATACGGCTCGTTGATTGTGAAATTCCTGAGAGATTACAATATAACCTTTCTGACCAAAAATATCTCGTGAGCGCAACACAGAATCCAGCGTTCTGAAACCGGCATAATCTAAAAATATGTGATCCGCGGGAATCCCCTGTTTTACCAATTCTTCCATCATATCTTCCGGCTCGTTGTACTCCTTCCTGCCGTTGTCTCCACTGATCAGAACATATTTAATCTTTCCTGCCTTGTACAAACGAACAGTTGCGTCTATTCTATTATAGAAATAAGCATTTTTCCGCCCATTCTTCACGAGTTTACTTGTTCCCAGGAGCAATCCAACTTTTTGTTGAGGTAAATCATTAAGGTTATTTGAAATGTACGGATCACTGAAGGATGACACAGAGTAATTTGCCCACAGGCTGAAAAAGAATCCGAACAGCAATAAATAAATCACTGATCGGCGAATGCGCTTTCCTTTTGGAAAGAGACGACTCAATACTAATCTATATCTTCTTTCAGTCGAATTTATCAAGTAATTCATTATTCGTGTTTGCGACTTCAAGTTGGTCTTTCTTAATATTTAAGTACACCAAAATCAACGACAATAAGATTACATATGTGGTATATTCACCTGTTACAATATGTAGATCACCATCATTAATAAAATACTCATAATGAAATACAACGCTATCTACCACAATCATTGCTAACTGAATAATTCCTGACGTCATTAGAAGTTTATCTTTTTTTGCTCCGTAAAGGACTAATGATAAACCATATAAAACACCCACATAATTGTTATAAAGTCTAATAATCCCTATATATTTAGTTATTCCACTCATACCACCAATAATCGGAAGTACAAGCGGGATCAAAAAAATAATTAATCCTGATAGAAATAACATGATAGAGAAAACGAAAGATCCGAAAAATCGTTTGTAGAAGTAATACCGTATAATTTGTATTACTGCAAAAACATAAATCCCAAATGTCAAAAGGTGTAATACAGGGCCAACAACATTTGCCTGGTAAATTAGCTCATAATGATGTGCGAAGAAATTATAAACAATCCCAAATATTACATCCAATAAAAGTGCTATACTGACAGTTCCTAAAAATTTTCTCGTCATAAGTGGTGTAAATTTACTCCGCTACTGCATGCTTCATTTTCGGTTCAATCCACTTATCAACCGTCCAGTGACCACTCATTTTGCGATAAATACCATCTTCTCCCATCACTTTTGCTTCGATTATTACCAAGGTCGGTTGGCTGATTGTTTTGAAGATCCTTTGTGCCTTACTGATATCATTTCCCATTCCTTTGATCGTGTCTTTTTCTACAATCACTGTCCATTCTGAAACAGAAAAAGTACTGACAAGCGGAATTTCAGGCGGATATTTTGCATAAATCTGAGCAACATAAGAAGTCGCTACCTCTCCTGATTTCTTTGCTCCCCAATAAATCTGCGGATCAGGTACGTTGAAGACTTTGTATTCACTTCTTTTCAAAACTACAATCTCATCCCCGGACTTTAGCGCAACATTAAGTACTACAATTCTTCCCTTTCCGGGTTTAATGATGTACTCCGAATGGTCATTGATCTTCTCTATCGTACAATTCTCACCTGTCAGAATGATCTTGTCCATATCTGCATCGGATACCGCAAGAATCACCTTATTTGAATATCCGCGATAGAGAATATTCATGTTTGGATATTCAATTGCAACAATGGGTTCCTGTGCCTGGCTCCAAAAAGAGAGAAGACTAATAAAAAGAAAGAAAAGATTTTTCATTGAGGCTTAAATTTTCAGTTGAAAAATACTAAAAATGCCCGAAATCCTTCCGGCACATCTTATTTCAACACCTTAACTCCTCTATTCACTGTAACAGAGCGCTCTGTTCTTTTTTCTGCATCCTGGGATCTCACCGTTGAAGCATACACGAAATCGGCAACAACCTTTTCCTGAGAAATATGCAGAACCAGGTAGCCGTGGCCTGTGGAATTTGCATAATTCATGTGAGGGTTATTGGTCAGATAACTTTCGTTTTCAGCCAAAGCATCTTCCTTCGACATGTACTCATCTGCATTGGCACTGGTAATACTTGTTACCACAAATTCCACCGAAACATTATCGGATTCATCAGCTGTTCCTTCCAAATCATTTTCCAATGCAAATGATCGATGGTAATCTCCTGTCACGAATACTACATTCTCTTTTGATTCAAGTTCATGCATCAGCCTGCGTTGCTCATAGGGATATCCGTCCCATCCGTCCATATATTTTTCTCCCCGTTGGTCTCCCGGAAAATAAAGTGGTCCGAACGGAACCTGATTTCCGATGATTTTCCATTCCTGTTTACCATTGAGTTCGTCTATTAACCAATCATATTGTTGCTTCCCTAGTATCGTACGTGAACTGTCCTGAAAATTTGGTGCAAGCATGTCTTCTACCTGCTCTGTACGTCCCTCAAGACGCGTATCTAAAATGATTAGATCTGCCAGTGTTCCGATCGAAAAACTGCGGTACAAAGGTTCACTCTTCCGTTTTCTCACAGGTAGCCACTCATAATAGGCCTTTCGGGCAGCGGAAGCTCTGATGTGCCAATCTCCCTCTCCTTCCTGATGATTTTGAGCTCCTTCATCATACGCATTGTTCGCGATCTCATGATCGTCCCATGTTGTAACAAAGGGTTTCATCTGGTGCGCTCTCATCAAATCCGGGTCAAGGCGATACAGTGAATACCTCGTTCTGTAATCACTTAATGTAAGTATTTCACCTGCAGGAACGTTAATTCGTCCGATTGAAGTGTCACCATAGACTCCTATGGCATATTCGTAGATATAATCTCCCAGATGTACTACCAGATCAATGTCTTTATCTTCCGCGATAAAGCGGTAATTGTTAAAATACCCCCACTCATAATTACTGCAGGCAGCAAATGCAATTGAAATTTCCGAGGCATCTTTCGGAAGTGTCCTTGTTTCACCAACAAGTGAGACCTTATCCTTGTAATGGAAACGGTAGAAATAATCTCTCCCGGGGTCCAATCCAGACACATCAATTTTTAATGAAAAATCACTGGCTGCTGTCACCGTTTTCTTCCCATGTGCCACTATCGACTCAAATGAAGCATCTTCTGCAACTTCCCACAGAATCAATGCCTTCTTCTCTTTTTTATCCAGCGTGACTTTGGTCCAGATAATTACACTTTCCGCAGTTGGATCTCCGCTTGCGACTCCGTGGTAGAAAGGTGCCAGTTTTTCATTTAAGTGAGGCAAAAGATCAGGGTGAATATTTAACTGCGCATTCGCTACAATGCTAAATACCAATGTGAACAGTAGTAACAACCTTTTCATGACACATGTTTTTGTAAAACTATGGAACAATCCATCAAGCAATGTTAGGAAGGTATTAAAAGGTAGTTAAAGTAAACGGAACCTCTTCTGATCTTCAAAAATGAAACGTTCTAAAGTCTTGAACCATTTACATTTTAACGAATTTCCCCGACATGGTACCAGAACCATTTGAACATGTATAGAAGTAGATTCCTGACTCCAGATGACGGACGTCTACTTCCAGACAATTTCCAACAAATGTGTTACAAAAGATTTCTTCCCCGCCTAATGAATGGATTGTAATACTATTTGTTGCTTCATCTTCAAATAAAAACTTAACACTGCTGCTCGTTACATTCGGAAAGACTTCCACATGTATGGTTTCTAATTCTTCAACTCCTCCCCATATATCAACACAGTTATTATCCGTATGAATATCAGCAACAATTATCTGAGCATTCAGATTTTCCTGCTGAACACCACTCGTTTCTATAAAATTGATGGTATTTGGCACACATGACTCTGTATTGGTGGTAATATCAGAAGCGACATAAGAGCATGATTCCGTGAACAGATCTTTATCCACTTTATACAATCCAATATGACTATTCCAGTAGGTTTTGAGTCCGTACAGCGGTCCGTTTCCTACGATAAATCCTCCTCCTTTGATATGTCGGGACATCGCATTCAGCTCCATATAAACAGCTCTTTCCTGCAATACATTACCTGATGTATCAATCTTTATGGCTTTATCATCCCAGCCATCCTGACCTTTATATACAACAAGTGTACTGTCTGTCAGACTTCTCACCCCCGGAGGTTGGAATCCGTTGACATAATTCAGAGAATACGTATTCATCCATGATATAGTCCCTGCCGTATCCAGTCGCATTACACCAAGTTGGTCAGATGTATTTGCATACAAACCATAAATATCATTTCCGGAATAACTCAGATCTATCAGATCGAATTGAGGATAACCTTTACACCACTGTACCTCTCCTGCGGGATTCACTTTAACAATAACACCTCCCGTAGTACCATCTATTCCTGCAATATAGATCATACTATCAGCAGGAGTAGTCATTTCCATTAGTTGCAAATGATTTACCGTTAGCACTTTATCCCATAATACAGCGCCGGACGGATCCATACGTACAATCATTGTTCTGTTCGCATTCTGATCTGACCACGACAGCACATACGTAGAGTCATAAAGTTCAGAAACAGCGCATCTTCCGATGTTTTCCGAAGTTCCTGAAAAAACGTCAAACTTTCTGGTCCAGATTGTATCTCCGAATTTATCGAACTTTATACAGGCAATTTTCACTCCCTGTCCATTTGTACTGACCAGCTTGCCGCTCACAACGTATCCGCTATCCGCGCAATTGATGATATCTGTAAATTGAGTAGTACTATTCAGGCTCTCAACAGTCCGCGCCCAGGACAATTCTCCCAATGAATCAACCTGAATAACCAATCCATTATTACCAATTTCTCCCGCGATTGTTACACCATTGTACTGATTCTCTGCTGTAGCTTTGGAACGCAGGTCCAGATTTACACCGTAATAGACCTTTACAAAGGTGGTATCCTGTGCTGATAATTGAAGTGCTGACAGCAATAGCAGTGAAATAAAAAAGAAACGCATGACCCAGTTTTTATACGCAAGATATTACAAATATTAAATAATATAAAAACCTGGGTACAGCAACATACTCTTTTAGGAATCAAGATCTTACACAGAA
>QKAV01000174.1 GCA_003247185.1 Crocinitomicaceae bacterium | reverse complement strand
CGCTGGCGACCCATTTACCAGGAACTGATAAGTTGAGGCTCCACCGGCTGTAAGGTCTGTAGTTTCACCAACACACAATTCGGTGTCACTGTTATTGATAAGTGATACAACAGGAGGTCCGTAAACATTGAACTGAACAGTGTTTGAAGAAGATGTACAACCAAGAGAAGTACCTTCTACAGTAAGCACATCATTGTTTGCCAATGTCGTAGTTGAATAGGTATTCGTAGTTGAAGGTGCACCTAATGAAGTACCATTGAGGAAGAATTCATAATCTGTCGCACCCGAAGCTGTGAAATCGACATTGTCTCCAATACATATTTGCTGGTCAACATCAGAACTGATAAGTGTAACAGATGGGTTTGGATTAACCGTTATCGATGCATACATGGCACTTTGAGAACATCCTGCTGCTGAAGAACCAACTACAGAAACAACATCGCCATCATTCAGGGTGTTACTTGTAAATATTGAATTAGAAGATGAAGCACCTTGTGAAGTAGCATTTACATAGAATTGATACAATGCTGCGCCACTACCTGTATAGGAAACGCTTTCTCCCTGACAGATAGTATTGTCAATATCTGAAGAGTTAATTGAAACAGATGGCAGGGCATTTACGGTAATATTTACCTGTGCATTACTTGTACAGTTATTTGACTCTCCTGTTACAGATAGTGTATATACACCAGGAGTAAATCCGCTGGAGTTGATCGTATTTGTCGGCGAGCTAGCTCCCTGAGATGTTCCGTTTAGGAAGAACTCGTAGTTCGTAGCTCCTGATGCAGTATAAGTTACCACATCAGATTCACAATAGATATTATCAATATCGGTACTGTTAAGCGCTGTACTTGGTATTGGATTTACCGTTGTTACAATGCTGTTTGAAGTTGAAGAACATCCTAAGAGTGTTCCATAAATCTGAACAGTTTGTCCACTTGTAAGACTTGTTGTCGTGAAAGTATTCGAAGCCGCCAGCACACCCTGAGGTACACTGTTTACAAGGAATTGATACATATCTGCTCCGGAACCTGTGAATGTAACGGACTCACCGGCACAAATTGTATTATCTGCATCTGAACTTGAGACAGAAATGGTTGGAGTAGGATTCACGGTAACATTAATGTATGCGGAAGAATCTTTACAACCATTACTTGCTGTACCGATTACGAGGACATCATTTGATCCGATATTTAGGGCCGGATTGGGTAACGTGTTTGTACTTGCCGGGCCTTGAACTGAAGATCCGTTTACAAAGAATTCATATTGAGAAGCATTAGCTCCTGTGAATGTGATTGAACCGGTTTGACAAATGGTATTGTCAACGTCGTTTGAGAATAATTGTACGTTCGGAACATTCAGAACGGTGAAAGTTTGTTGTGCAGAAACCGTACAGGAATTGGATTCACCCACAACTTGAATCGTTTGACCATTTGTAAGAGTTGAAGTGGTAAATGTAGATACTGTTGAAGGTGCGCCTTGTGATACGCCATCAACAAAGAACTGGTAGTTTGTTGCTCCACTTGCTGTGAAAGTTACCGGTGTCCCCTGACAAATTTTATTATCTCCGTCATCATCATTGATCATAGATGTAGTTGGAGCAGTATTCACGGTCATGATTACTTCTGAACTGGTTCCATTACAACCGCTGAAAGTTCCCACAACATAGATCGTATCCTGATCAGTTAGAGAGGAGGAAATATAAGAAGTAGTAGGTGAAGGTCCCTGAACGGAAGTACTATTGATGTAAAACTCATATAGTGAAGCACCTGATGCGTTGAAGGTTACACTTGTTCCGGAACAAATAACCGAGTCAGCATCCGAGGAGGTCATGACGGTGTTCGGACTGGCCAGTACGATATACACGTATTCTTCAGCTGCGTATTTTGAACAACCATTGTTATTAATACCAACTACGCGAACCGTATCTGTACTCGTTAACGTATTGACAGAGAATGTGGTGGTTGCAGAAGGACCTTGTACAGATGTACTATTGATAAAGAATTCATACTGATCAGATCCGCTTGCAGTAAATGTCACCATTTGTCCGGCACAGATAACATTACCACCGGTTGATTCTGTAAGTATCGTTCCCGGAAGCGAATCCACATTAAATGTCATACTGAGAGTGTCACGACATAAGTTGGGATCTTTTGCAATTGCATAAACAACATCATTATCGACAAGCGAAGAAGTTGTATAAGTACCTGTTGTGTTCTGGTAAGGAGTTACCGGATTCGTATTTACATAATAAATGTAACTGTAAGAACTATTTGTTGATGTAGTAAATGTAACCGCATCACCTGCACAAATTGATGTGTCAGCATCCGAGGAAGTGAGAGTGAATGAAGGTTGTGTAAATACAGTATAGATAAAATGTGGCATTGTATCACTTGCACATCCGTTTTCGTATGCCAGAACTCCCACGGTATCCTGATCGGATAATGTATTGGTGATATATAATGTATCGTTTACAGATGGAGTGTTTTGCGAAACACCATTCAGGTAGAATTCAAATAAAGTTCCCGGAACAGCACTGTAAGCTTCGTGCGTTACCGTTTGCCATGGACAAAGCGTCGTATCCGTCTCAGATGTTAATAGGGATATGTTAGGACGTGTAATATCGATATAGAATGTATCGGTCGCTTCACAGTAATTTCTCGAATCGGTTGCAGTTAATGTCATCAGGATGGAATCTCCGGATGTACTGAAAACGTGTACTAATGAATCAACATTAAAGTATTGATTCATAGGAGTGGCCTTGAAATAGATCGTGTCGATGTCATATCGGTATGCAATGGCAACATCCGTACCGCTTGTATCGCTCAGGTTTTTCCATCTTGGTTGAGTAGCAGTACTTGTATAACTTACTTCTGATCCCATATAGATCGACAGGATATCTGAAGGTGTTAAGTTTTGTCCAACGATTGTAAAAGAAACGGTATCTGTCCCGATTAAAGTTGTACCATTACTTAAGGTATTATTTTCCTGATACTGATGCGTAGTGAAGTTTGTAATGGATGAATTCGCTCCGAATTGAGCCCCATTCTTATAAATTTTCAGTTTAGGGAGATAGTTGTAAGCAACCGTTGTTGCAGAAGAGTCCATATCCACAAGGTACGCATTGCTTCCTGAAGCGTTTACAAGCGATAAATGATAACCTACCGTAAAATTATATCGCATCGCGTTATTACCTGAAGTAATAGATGCGTTACTTGTAACAGGATCAAAAATGGATGCAGGATCTGATAATTCTACCCAGTTGGTCATTGGGCTATATGATGATGAATTGATTCCTGCTGGCTGCGGATAGTTTAATTGATAGTTGATCTTTTTCCCTTCAAAAGCTGAGGCTGACTCAAGAATAGGTAATGATCCGTCATTTACAGACCACTCAAAGGTTAGATCATTAATGGTTCCATTATATGGTAAAGAACTGTTGTTGAAATAAACAGTATCACCATAACAGAAAGAACTCAGAAGTGAATCCGGGGCGAATGCAGATGTAACTGCAGGCGTTGTTTGGAAAGTAATGTTTGTATTAGACCCTCCATTTGTAGAGAAAAACACAGGAATTGCAGTCCCAGTAGCGTTTATCCCACCAATATTAAGACATGTGGCAGCAACCTTAGTTGCTGTTCCAACCTTATTTAACTTAGCTGTAACAGCCAATGTCGGATCCAATGTGTGAAGGAAAATACTATCACGACAATTACCTCTTAATAATAAACTATCATTCACAATTTGAGTAGAGTTGCTGTCGATGTATAGATCAGAACCAGCGAGAACTTCAAGTATGTTGAATGTGTTGTTTCCTGCTATGCGTTGCTTTTGATTTGAAAGCGGCTGGAAATTAAGACTTACATTATAAAATGTCTTCGTACCTGTTGTCATAAGGTTATTCAGATACGAGTTTGTATCACCGATGATGAGGTTGGAAGTTCCGGCAGCTAATACTAATGCAGTATCTCCATAAGCATTGAACTCTGATTTCAGTTCAATCGTAGAAGATCCAAAAGTCAGAGTTCTGGTATCTACGTTGGTTGTAGGATCATTGATCGTTTGAAGTGACCCTGTTTTAACGTTTTTGCTTAGCGTGTTGAATCCCCCTTTGAATACAAGTATACTTGATGTATCAGTCATGGTTAAGGGGTTTAGCAAGCTCAATGTGTTTGCCGAATTGGCCATAGTTACAAGGAAACTACAATCAATCAACGCGGCATTTGCAGGATCAAGTGAGGCTGTGGCATTGAAACTTACACCACTGCTACTAACATTTCGAATAAGACTCAAATTCGAATTTAATTTAACATTACCGTAAGCAAATAAATTTGAATCCAGTGCCATGGTCTGACTTCCAACGATTCCTGTCCAATCCATCGCTCCGCAATAAGCAGTATCATCTACAAGTACAGTTTGATTGGGAAGTGAAAATGAATTATTGTCAAAATAGACGAAATCAGAAGATGTAGGAATACAGCCTATTGACGCTCCTCCGGAAATATTGGACCAGTGTGCACCATCATTCCAGTTTCCTGAGTTCCCTATCCAATAGAATGCAGCACCAACTTCTGTCCAACCGGATGAAGTAGTTGCTGTCCCTCCGATAAGGTTGTAGGTTGCACCACCCAGTGCATTAATTTTGTTCACATTTACCTGGGAAAGGTTTATTACGTTGTAACCGGTCTTAGTGAATGTGGCAGCAGCTCCTGCGGATGGGATGGTGATATTTGCCTGAGTGGAACAAGTTCCGGACAAAATTAAGGAGTCAGTTGAAAGGTTGTCGCCATTATTAATTTCAAGAGTTGAAACCGGAGGAAGTGAAATTAAACTGAATGTATTGTTATTAAAATAAGAAAATGTACTTGCTGTAAGAGAACGAAGCGTGTCATAGCTTAGTCCACCACCCGTAAAGGTTGCGGCACCAGCCACATCTCCCATATTTATTAATGAGTTTGGACTTGTAAGAGTGAATCCTGTACCATTGATATTCCAAATTCCGGAATTAACATTTACGGTAGCATTCGTAAGGTTCAGGTTTCTTGTTGCTGTTGTAGTTGACAAGAATTGGGCACATGTGATAACATTACCACTAAGGTCTATACCTCCGGAATCGACATAAATTGTTCCGGTTGGGGTTGCGAGGTTATCATTTAAAGTAATTTGACTACCGCTGATTCTAAAGTTTTGAATCCAAGTCGTTCCTCCTGATGTTACTGATTCGCTTGTCAGAGTTGCATCCAGAATAACTTCTCCCCAGGTACCTGTAAAAGTTACGCCGGAAATGTTACCAACAAGAGAGCCCGTTAAGGTAAGTGTAAACGTTCCGGAATTATTGAAAGTAAATGCGTTTCCAACACCAGAGAAATCAAAGTATAATACATTGACGTTTTGATCAATTGTAACAACAGAGACAGTCGTTAAACTGGAACCTGCATCGAAGTAAACACTATCCCCTGCCACAGGTGCAGTAGCACCAGGGGCTCCTCCTGTCGTTGCAGACCAATGGTTCGTGTTGTCAGACCAGTTTCCTGTGCCTGATACCCAATATCTGGTTGCGCCAAATGAATATTGCAGCGATAGAAAAATCGCAACTAAACCTAGAAGTAGTCTTTTGTTCATAAGTAGTGATCTAATGATGATAAGTTATTTATCGATG
>QKAV01000112.1 GCA_003247185.1 Crocinitomicaceae bacterium | reverse complement strand
ACAGATCGAATAGGAATGTTCATCAATTGTCCCTTGTTGTTGCGGAAAATCAAACGCTGGTCAAGAAGTGCATCTAAATCTTCGCGGCTGTGTTTTTCAAATTTCACTACGATATCATACGATTCATCATTCTTCGTGTATACAGCGATATCTTGTCCCAGAAGCGCTTTTCGGATCGCCATACCTACCTGATAAGTTGACGCATTTAATGTACGAAGCTGATCCCTGTCGACATGAATTGGTATTTCAGGGCGATTCGCCTCAACATTTAATTTCAGCTTTTCGACACCAGGAATACTCAGACTATCCAAATAGGCTTTGATCACCGAAGCTTGGGCTATGAGGTCCTTATATTCGCTTTTACCGGCTACTTCAATGTTAACCGGAGCGCCTTGAGGCGGACCGTTTTCTTCTTTGGATACGGAAATTTCAACATCTGCGGTGAATTGATCTTTTAATCCGTTTTGAATGGCTTTCAGAACATCCGAGGTTTTAATTCCTTTTCTGTGCTGGAATTCGGTAAAGTTCACAGTAATTCTCGCTTTATGAGGTGTATTCCCCATTGAAACACCTGCATTCGGGTCACTTGTTCCTTCTCCAACCTGAGAAATAACCGATCGAATCAACTTCTTATCCAAATCCTCAATTTGTTTATCTTTTTCCAGATAAGGTTGCAGAATAGTATTCAGTTTATTTTCAACCTGGAGTGTTGTTTCGTTTGTAACCATGATATCGGTACCAACCGGATGAGAAATAAATATATTCACATAGTTGGGCTCGTTAACAGGGAAGAAATCAACTTTCGGAGGGAAGATGACCATCAGAACAAATGAAAAGATCAGAAGTCCGACAGTACCAAGGAAGTATTTCAAAGGTCCTCTTCCTTTTAAAGCGTGAGATAGAAATCGCCCGTAAAAAGCTTCCAGTTTAGGAAGGAATCCATTTTGGAATTTTTCTGCTCCGGGGTAGAGGAAGTAATAATTCAGTACGACTAAAACTCCCAGTACAAACAGGATGTTTCCGAGTGCTATAGCTCCAATCAGGATGAAAAGTAAGCCGATTCCCATGAATATAGCGGCATTGATCCATGATTTACGTCGGGAAGGTCTCGCTCCACCTACCTTCATGTACGTGGCTGCAAGAACAGGATTTATCACTAATGCTACGAAAAGAGATGATCCAAGAACGATAATCAGGGTAATAGGAAGGTACTTCATAAATTCACCCATGATTCCCGGCCAGATAGCCAGTGGTATAAATGCAGCCAATGTTGTTGCTGTTGATGCGATAATCGGCATTGCAATTTCCCCTACACCAGTGATAACGGCCTGGGTTGCTGTTTTTCCTTCGGCCATGTGCCGGTAGATGTTTTCCACCGTCACAATTCCATTGTCAACGAGCATCCCGAGTGCAAGCACCAAAGAGAAAAGTACCATTACGTTAAGCGTAACTCCCATTGTATTCAGGATCAGGAAGGACATCAGCATGGAAAGCGGGATGGCCACACCCACAAATAGTGCATTCCGAATTCCCAGGAAGAAGTGAAGTACTCCTACAACCAACAATATCCCGAAGATGATTGAGTTGAGCAGGTTGGAGACCATTTCACGTGTGTTGTTGGATTGATCACTTGTTAATGAGATCGAAACACTCTGTGGGATAGTCCCGTCATTTTTCGCAGTTTCCAGAATTTCATTGATTTTATCGGAAGCATCAAGCAGGTTTTGTCCGCCTTGTTTCTTTACATCCAACATTACAACTGGCTCGCCGAATTCCCGTGCAAAAGAAGTCGTGTCACCATTGCCAAATGCTACGGTAGCTACATCAGCTAATTTTACAGGTAAGAAATCATCTTGTTTAACGATAATTTCTTTCAGTTCATCCGCGTCTTTAAATTCACCTTCAATACGGATCGTCTTACGAATTCCGTCAGCAAGTAATTCACCTCCCGGAATGGTTTGATGCTCTGATTTTACTGCATTTTCAATGTCTTCAATCGTTACGTTTACCGCGTTGGCTTTGATCGGATCAACATCAATGCGCATTTCTTCTTCCTGAACCCCCCGGATGTCTACCTCACTTATTTCAGGAAGTTCTTCGATCTGATCTTCCAGCTTTTCAGCGATGTCTTTTAACAATCGCGCATTATCTCCACTAAGGTTGATATTCATGATGGGCATATCGGACGGATCGAGCTCGAAGATATTTGGTTCTACAGGGAGCTCGGGGAAGTCTGATTTTGTTCGCGCATCATCAACCGCATCCTTCACTTTTTGCAGCGCTTTGTCGGCAGACATCTTAAAGTCGAATTTTACGCGAATTGTAGTGTAACCGTGAACGGAATTGGTATTAATTTCATCCACTAATTTAATTCCACCCAGTTCTTTCTCTATTGTTCTGGCAATCTTTTCAGACATGTATTCAGGTGAAGATCCCGGTTTTGCGATTCCGATATATATTTCCGGAATTTGCAGCTCAGGGAAGTTCTCCTTCGGCATAGATGTATACGCTAAAAATCCTCCAAGTATGATGACAATAGCAATTAAGAAAACAGTTTTACTGTTTTTTACGGACAAAGTAGAGAGTCCGAATCCTTTTTTTTCGTTTTCCATTTTTACTTGTTCTTCTATTTGGTTCGAACAACTACATTTTCGGCAATTCCTTTCGCACCTTCAACTGCGATCTTATCACCGGTTTTAATACTTCCTTCTTTGATCAGGGCCTCGCCATCATAACTGTCGATTACTTCCACATAGATCTTTTTAGCTTTTAAAAGAGGACTTCCATTATCTGATTTCTCCTGCGTAGGAAGTAACTTGAATAAGTAGTCCTTGTTGTCCTGATCTTTCATAACGGCTTCAGACGGAACAATCAAACCATCTTTAACGGATCTGTCGGTAATGGTTAATTCTGCCAACATGTTAGGCAAGAAGTACTTGTTGTTTTTAAGTGTGGATTTTACACGAAACGTTCTGTTAGTCGGTTCAATATAATTTCCAACATATTCTACAGGTACGCTGATTGTTGTGTCAGAATAGTTCGGGAAACTTACAGTGATAGGAGTACCAATTACAACCTTATCGAAGTACTTTTCGGAGATCGAAGCGGTAATATCTATCGTGTTATTGTTTACCAAACGAACCATAGGAGTTGAGGCACCGGCCATTTGACCTTTCTTCGCGAATACCTGATCGATTGTTCCCGAAAATGGAGCTTTGATTACGGCTTTTCCTCTTTGTGTATCTAACGATTGCAGGCTGGCTTTTAATGAATTCACCTGATTCTGGGCAGCTTCCAGTTCAAGTTCCGTTCCAACTCCTTTTTTGTGCAGTTCCTGTTGTTTTTTCAACATGTATTCAGCATAGCTCAGTTGAGTTCTGATTTCCTGCGCATTTGAAGCAAGAACCGAAGCGTCGATTTGTGCAATAACTTGTCCGGCACTTACTTTCTGTCCTTCTTTTACATTGATAGATGTTACCAGTCCGCCCATTTCTGCTGTAATAAGTACATCTTCATCCGTTTCAATTGTTCCCGGAACGTGAATTTTATGAGAGAAGTCTTTTTTTACCGCATCAACACTGGTAACCAATGGATGTGAAGGCTTAGCCGTTTCTTCAACGGAAGTTTCTTCTGAGCATGAAGCAACAAGAAGGCTTGATAGGGCTATTAAAACAAGGGTGTTAAGTCTGTTCATTTTATTTTGATAAGATGTTATTGTATAATTTGTCTAATTGAAGTTTTGCGTTGAAAAGATCCACTTTGGCTCCGATTACCTGAGCCTGGGCCTGAATCAACTGATTGTATTTTTGGGTTACAACAATACTGTTTGATTTACCAATCTCTTCACGAATCAGGGATTTTTCATAGATTGATCTGGCTAGTTGTAAGTTCTGTTTTTCAAGATCCAGTCTCGATTCAGCAGAGCGATAGTTGTTTTTTAGTTGCACTTCCTGAAACTGTAATGAATTTTCAAGGTAAGTCAGGTCATATTGATCTTTCATTAATTGAATTTCCGCTTGTTTTATTCTGGCGCTACGTTGTAGTCCTGAAAATACAGGGATGTTTAACTGAAGGCCCCAAAGTGTCTGAGGATACCATTTCTGACCGGAAGTAAAGAAATTGAATTCATTTCTGTAGGCATTGTACGTATGTTGGAAAAATCCGGTCAATGTCGGAAGGTTTGCAGCCTTGTTGTTCTTTACATTATATGCGGACAATTGAACTTTTTCAGTAAGAAGTGAATAGTTTAAATTGTTTGTTACGCTTCCGTTGGCAACCGCATGTTTGTTCAACAACGACTCTGTATCGTCAACTAATTCAATAGGTTGATCTGATGGGTACCCCATTGAAAACTTAAGAAGTGCCAGACTATTGTTGTACTGAATGTCAGCAGAAAGTGCGGCATTTTTCGCTACGGAAAGAGAATATTGAAGCTGATCAAAATCTTCCTGCAACATCATGTCCAGTTCCAGGTAAGCTTTTTGCTTTTCTACTAATTCTTCGGTTACTGTTACTAGAGAATCAAGAAAAACTTTGTTCTCTTTTGCTACGGAAGACAATTCGTATGCCTGAATGACATTGAAGATGATTTCTTCCTGGGTCACCATGGTGTTCGTCGCCTCAAACTTTTGATAAAATCTGGCTACCTGTAAACCAACAATATAGGATCCGTTAAATAGGATTTGCGTTGCTTTCAAAGTTCCGTTTGATGTATAGTCAGTCCCCATTTTGAATTCAACCAAATCTCCCGGTTGAGCCTGCGGATTAAAGGCTGATGCATCCGCAACCTGCACAGGGATATTGATGAAGTTATTGAATTGACCGCTTAGATCTATCTGAGGAAGTCCTATTCCTCGTGTTTCGATCATTTTCTGCCTAGCATTTTCAATATTTAATTCGCCGTTTTTAACCTTTAGATTGTTTTCTAAAGCGTAAGCTTTTGCGTCTTCAAGTGTGAAGCTTTGCTGACTGAAACCGATTCCCGTGATCAGTAGAAAAAGCATCAGGTTAAGTTGTTTAATCATTTTGGTCATTTTTAAGTCTTTGTTTCAAATATTCTCTTCCTTTATTATTTGCTAATCCGAACAAATGATGTAAAATCATTTGCATATAAACATCCTGAAATTTGTATTGTGGCCATGGGAATAACTGGCTGTTCATAATTGTTTCGGTTGCAGAAACGTATAGTCCGGATAAGATCAGTGGGTCTGCATTCTTTCTGTAATAACCTTCTGCAATACCACGTTCAATATTGTCCCGGATTAAGTTTCTCACAAAATTCCATTTATGGTTTTCCATGATTTCCCAGGCCTGAGGATGGTATTTCTTGAGGTCAAAGAAAACGGTAGGTGCAACATTCTTGAATTGTTCCATAATAAACTCGGAAGTAGAGAACAACTCCTCAATTGGATTTTCGGCTTTCGCACATGTGTCTACCGTGTTAGAATCTTCAGCTACTTTTAATTGAATAATCGATATGATTAATTCATTTTTGTCTGCAAAGTATTTGTAGATTGTTTTCTTTGAAATCCCCAATTCCCTGGCAAGATCATCCATTGTTACACTCTTGATTCCCAGCCTCAAAAACACCATGGCGCTGCGGTCAATAATGTCTAATTTTTTCTCATCCATGCGGCAAAAGTAATTAAAAATAAACACTGGAAACGAAAAGCAT
>QKAV01000244.1 GCA_003247185.1 Crocinitomicaceae bacterium | reverse complement strand
AAATTGGTGATTGTATTGTTGGATACGGCGCCATTGGCCAGAATGATGATTTTATTGTCAGTAGTTGAAAGTATCGTATTGAAAATCGTAATTTCTTTTACCGTTCCCATTTCGCCCTGTGTCTCAATAAAGTCCCCAACCCGGAACGGACGCAATAATAATATGATCACCCCTCCTGCAAAATTAGACAGCGTTCCTGAAAATGCCATACCAATCGCTAAACCGGCAGCTCCCAGTATTGCAACAAAAGAAGTCATTTCCAGTCCCAATTGCGTAAATGCAGTAATCAGAACCAATACTTTAAGCGAAATACTTACCAGACTGTGAAGAAACGTCACCAGGCTTTGCTCCGTGTCCCTTCTCATAAGCAGGCGTTTCATCCCGCTCGAAAGAACTTTTGCCAGCCAAAACCCTACTATCAGGATTACAACTGCAGTGAGGATCTTTGTTCCCAACGCCACTAACATATCCAGCAAATCTCCCTTGTTTAATCCTAAAATTTGTTCAATTCTATCCATCTAACCCTTCATTTTTTTGTAGGTTCGTATTGATTACAAAAATAATACTCTAATCCGTAAACAGTAGTATGTTCTTCTTTCTTTCCAAAGTGCTGTTATTTCTGATTTCACCTTTTTTTTGGTTGGTTATCGGAGTAATCGTACTCTTCAGGACAAAACGAGAACGTTTAAAACGCAGACTTAAAATTGCCATTCCTGTCTTCTTCTTCTTTTTCACGAATACAGTGATCTTGTTGGAGTTTATGCGAAGCTGGGAAATACCGGGAACAAAATTGACGCAGGTCACGCACCACAAGGTCGCCGTGGTATTAGGTGGTATGTTTGAATATGACTCGCAGATGGAACGTCTGAGTATCCGACGAGGTGGCGATCGCATCATTCAAACCTTATCACTCTATAAAGCAGGAAAAATAGATCGGATTTTAATCTCAGGAGACAACGGACATCTGAGCGACAGAGGACTGCATGAAGCAAGGCAAACAAAAGCGCTGCTTATATCTTGGGGCGTCCCTGATAGTGTTATTCTTGCTGACACAATTTCCAAAAACACGCACGAGAACGCACAATATACTGCTGAAATACTCAAAAAAAACAAACTTGATAAAGATGTCTTACTGGTCACTTCAGGAATACACATGAGGAGAGCAATGGCATGTTTTGAAAAACAAAATATACATGTCACTCCTTTTTCCACGGATCTGTACACCGGAAAGAGAAGAGGATATCATTGGGATCAATACATCATTCCCAACCCTTACAACTTTATTATATGGAACGAGCTCCTCAAAGAATTTGTAGGATACGTCACGTATGATTTTGCGGGTTATATTTAATGCGATTTCGGAAATACCACGCCCACTTTTGCTCCTTGTCCCGGATTTGACTCGGTAAAAAATTCTCCTCCGCATAACATCGCACGCTCTTCCATTCCGCTAAATCCAATCCCCTTATCTATTGTATCAGCATCAAAGCCTATCCCATCATCAGCAATGGAAAAAATAATTTCATCGCCCACATAATCCAAAAAGACCTGAACTTTTTTGGCTTTCGCATATTTCGTAATATTCGAAAAACTCTCCTGCAAAATCCGATACAATTGGTTACTCTTATTCATATCCAACTTTATGGAACGATTCAGATCAAGTTCAATAGAAAAGTCTGTGTAGTCCAAATTTTCCTGGCAAAAGTTTTCTATCGTAGCAACAAAACCATTTTGAAGAATTTCATCAGGCATAATGTCTCTCGCAATTTTACGAACGGACCTGATCGAATTCTCGGCCATATTTTCCAATTTGACCAGGAGTGAATCGACTTCTTTACCCAGTTTTTTACAATTGGTAAAATAGATTCTCAGGTACAGGAGAATTGCAACCAATTCCTGCTGTATTCCATCATGTAAATCGCGGGAAATCCTCCTTTGTTCGTTCTCTCGCGCCTGTATCAAATCAAAATTCAGTTTTCTGATTCTTTCATTGGAGATCTCCAGATTTTTGTTCGCACTTACTATTTCAGTTATGTCCCGCCCTATTGAAAAAATACACTGCCTGTCATTATAGATCATTTTATATGAAGACACATCCAAATAAAGCGGTTCATTATCATTCAGCGAAAAGACCCAGGTTCCCCGGCTTTGCTCCAGCCTGCCCTCACGATAACCGCGTACAATCTCATGAAATCGGTCGATTTCACTCTTAGGTCTACCTGAAAACAATGTGAAAATGCTTGAGCCGTTTTCAATGTCTCCGAACTGATCTACAACCTGATTGTTTAACTCCTGAATTTCCAATGTCTCTACATCCCAGATGACAATGAGTCCCGGAGTACTTTCGAACAGCGTTCTGTATCCCCTTTCCGATTCTATTAATTTCTTTCCTGCATAATGTCTTTTAAATGCAGTTGTGAGAATGATAACGATCGTATCTACCAAAGAATACTCTTCCTTTAAAAATTCGATATCCGGGGATAAGCATACGGTCACCTCAAGTTCGCTATCTGAATCCTGACTATTAGAGTTATAACAGTTGGATGTTTCTTCAAAATCGGTAGACGTAAACTCCGATAATCCACTTTTAACATATACTGAAGTTTTATCCGGATAGCAAAAAGCCTTTTTAACCATATCAGGAATTTCAGACAATACCTTCATTGGTTCAAAGTTCGAATCATTGACAAGAGACGAAATTGTGTTTATACAATCCAGCTCCTTGATGCGTTCCTGAAGGTTGAATTGAAAGGATGCTTTTTCAGTAATATCCACACCAATATTCAGAAAACCAATCTGTTCCTCAAATATGATCACTAAACTGGAAACAAGAAATTTTGAGGTACTCTTATCACACGTGTTTATTATCACATCAAGATGCCCCTGCCCATTCACTATGACATCTTCATAAAATGCTTCAATGTTGGTATTGGTATCGGATTGAATGATTTCATTAACATGTTTTCCTTTCAGTTTTTCAGCCTTGCACCCGGTTAGTTTGCAGAAATTGTTGTTCCATCTCAACAACTCCCCATTTACATTTGTTATAAACAATAGGCCCGGAACTCCATCAATAAACCTGTCCAGAACGTGACTATCCTTGTATAATTCGATTTCTCTTTCCTTCTCATCAGAAATGTCTTTTACATATATAATCAAATGGTCGACATTATCGGAGTCCGCTACAAGATCAACTTCTGTCCATACTACAGAATTGTTCTTCCCTATTAACCGAAGCTGAATGCTCTTGTTCTTTTCTTCACCGGAAGAAAACAAAGATTCAATTGATGTAAAATAATGACGATCTATTTCTAAAACCAGATCTAAAAAGGATGTGTGAATCAACTCTTCACCGGAGTACCCTAAAAGGTTCAATAGTGAGTTATTCACTTTTAACCATTCAAGATTTGACGTCAATACTCCGATACCGATTTGCGCCTTATTAAATATTGTTTCCAGGTAATTCAACATGCTTCAATCATGTATTTATGTAATAAGTCAAAACTATCGGGTCAACAAAGTCCAATAACCATTTCCTGGCTTCTTCCATATCTTCAAAAAATGCTGTCAAACGCTCCGGAGCATCTACCATCAGATGGTAATCAATTAATGCCTTCATTGCTCCGTTTTCGATTAAAATTGCTTCAGCAGACGTGAAAGGACAGACGTCTTTTTGTTTCCAGTATTTTCTGTTTTCATCACTCGGTACCGCCGTCGAAGTATACTTCATTAACATTGGAACTTTTCTGTGGCGGGTAACCTCTCCCAATAATACTACTAATTCATCCAGACGCTGAGGTGTCTTTTGTCCTCCGGCTTCGATCAGAACATAGGCTATTCCATCAGATCCCAGATACAGGGTATACGGTTTTAGATTCCTTTCAATAAGTATATTTACACCTAGCCTGGCGAAGTCAATTTCATCAGCGATTTGATTCATTATCAGTCTTTAGCGGAATGTAATAAATGAATTCTAAAAATTCAAATAATAAGCCACAAATGTACCCCATTAATCAGTTAAAAATCAATGAATTTGACTCAAAACAGGTTAATATTACAATATGCCCGACCTTTAATCGAATGTGTTATAAGTCTCTTCTATGAATTCATTACAAATAAAGAACAGTACCATTATGCACTGAAGGTTACATTGAAGAAATACAAATTACTATAAATTCACTGCATGAAATCATTTATCTATATTTCCGCTATCCTATTCACCGGAGTTGGAGTGTCTTGCTCTTCTGAATCCGATAAAAAAAAAGATCATTCAATTGATCAGGTTACGATAGACTATATTCAGCTTGGTGACTCCCTGGCGAATAATGCACAAAACATTCTACTCAGTAATGTTGCCGGAGCCATTCAGACAGGTGGATTTGCTCACGCGGTTGAATTCTGTAATACACAAGCAACATTCCTTACCGATTCCCTTTCAGGTGAGACATACCGGATTTCACGGATCTCGGAAAAGAACAGAAACCCGTCAAACGCGGCTTCCGTAGAAGAATTGGAGATACTTCAATCATTTGATCCTGACCATCCACAAACAACAATTGAAGCGGACGGAAAAACAATCTACTACAAAGCCATCAAAATTGGCATGCCTACTTGTTTAAAGTGTCACGGAACAGAGGAATCAATTGATCCCGAAGCCGCCAGAATGATTCGTGAAAAGTATCCGGATGACAAGGCTACAGGTTATTCGGAGGGAGATTTAAGAGGTGCCTGGAAGATCGTATTCAATCATTGATCCTTTTGCTCCCACCCCTTCCAACTGTCGTGGTCTCCGCGCCAGATATCCCGAATCATACCCAGTACAATAATAAGAGAAAGAAATACCCCTGTAACCCCAAAGGCAGAATACCCATCCCACTTCGGCCCTATCTCGTTTGTAATTAATAAGATCGATCCGACCAACAAACCTGTCACCAAAACTGCGGCTACCACCTGTTTTGTAACACGGTTAATTGTATGTACCATGGGATCAATTCCCTGATGGTTGAGGTTAACACTTATCTGACCGGAGTTAATCTTACGAATTGCATTTTTTAAGTCACGCGGAAAATCTTCCATGTGAGCCCCGAACTCATAGACCGTATTGAACAGTTTTTTTCCCCATGATAACGGATTGAGCTTTTTGGCTACAATCTTCCTCATATAAGGTTTTGCAAGATCCAGTAAATCCAGATCCGGATCCAGACTGTGGATCACCCCTTCAACCGTAACCATTGAGCGCGCGAGCAAAAAGAAATGAGGCGGTACACGCAAGCCATATTGGACAATAATATCTCTTAGTGAAGTCAATACATGACTCATTTCATTTTCGTGCAAAGTAGACACGGAATAACTGTGTACAAAGTCATTGATGGCATATTCCAGCGCTCTCATATCCTTAACCGTAAACTCTCCTGACATCTGCATCAATGAACGGATGATTTTTTTTACATCCTGATCCTTTACTGCAACAAAGAGGCTTCCGAACATTTCGATATCACGTTGCATGATACTTCCCATCAATCCGAAATCCAGAAAGCACAATTCTCCGTTTGCCATCACCAGAATATTTCCGGGATGAAGATCAGCATGAAAAAAGCCGTAATGAAAGACCTGTTTAACGTATGAAACCGCCAATTTTTCAGCAATAACCTTGCGGTCATGACCTTTCGCCAGCAACTCTTTGAAATCGGAAACTTTGGTACCATTCACAA
>QKAV01000056.1 GCA_003247185.1 Crocinitomicaceae bacterium | reverse complement strand
GGCTTTTCAGCTATCGTGTACGCCGGTCCGTAATCTATGAAGTGTACATAGAAACATACGGATTGGTTTTGCAGACGCGGATCGTTCACCATTTCCCACGGAAGGTACAATTTGTACTTCCCTCCTTTCTTCAGATGCGGGAAGCTCTTTGTCCATCCCTGGAATACACCCTGCAGGTTAAATGCAGGAGCTTGTGAAAGATCATTTGCATCCTGACGGAACATCAAACTGTTTTGGATGGTGTCTCCGGTAGAAGCCATCAAAATGTAATCAGCTTTTACATCGTCCTGCTCTGTTGGTGATCCTCCTTTTCCTTCTTCAATGGTTTCAATCAGAATTCCTCCTTCAATCTCCTGTACATTTGATTTTTTACGTGCGTCAGCGAACATTTTCTCTGCACTTTCATTCAGGATTTGTGTGTAGAACTCGGAAATGATGGTTTGCTGATCCTGAAAACTCATGAGGGTATCGATTTTGTTCAAAGCGTGCTCAAAACCTTTCACCAGTTTATCCTTTTTGATCGTCTTCAACTTTCCGAAATCGTTCATTCCCTTGTAGAAGAAATGTCCGAGTTGACGTCCTTTACAGATGGATCCTTCTTTTCGATAAGTGGTATCGAAATCCATTCCGTACGGTCCATACAATTTCAACATTGTTCCGTCGCAATCTTCAACAGACTGGTCCGAATAGTTATCGCTGAATCCTTGTACCAAAAGTGCTTTATCCAATTGATCTGCATTTGGTTCTTCCAGCAATGCATTTCCATTCATTGCCCCCAGAGCATAAGACAAACGGTCTTCAAATGTTTCCAATTTTACCACTTCCGGTTCCGGAGTACTGTCACCACATGACACCAATGCTGCTGCCGTAATAGCTAGAAAAAAGAACTTTTTCATTATGCGATTCCTAATAGTTCAACGTCAAAAATCAAGGTCATGTACGGTTCAATCGGTCCACCCGGATGTGGTGTTGCTCCATAAGCAAGATCCTGTGGAATATAGAAACGGAATTTACTTCCCTGCTTCATCAATTGCAGACCTTCTGTCCACCCGCGGATTACTTGCGAAAGACCAAATGTTGCCGGTTGATTGCGCTCTACCGAGCTATCGAATACTGTTCCGTCGATTAAGGTACCGTGATAATGCACCGTTACCGTATCTGCGGCAGATGGTTGTGTTCCGTCTCCTTCACTGATGACTTCATATTGAAGACCACTCGCCGTTACATTTACTTCCGGACGATCCGCATTTTGCTTCAGGAAAGCTTCTCCTGCTTCTTTGTTTACCGCAAATTGCTTTTCACTCTCCGCTCTCAGGAAATTCTGAATCAGCTCATTTGCTTCCTGAGGTGAAAACTTCAACGCTTTCCCTTCAAATGTTTCCTGTATTGCCTGAGCGATCATTTCCGCATCCAATTGCTTCAAATTCTGTTGCAACAGGCTCTCTCCCAAACTCATCCCAACAGCGTAACTTACATCTTTTAATTCTGCCATAGAAAATTTAATTTGGCACAAAGATACAGGAATATTGTAAGTGTGAACTCACCTAGATAAAGCTTGTTCAAGATCAGACCAAATATCTTCAAGTCCCTCCAAACCAATTGATAAGCGCACCATTCCCTCTCCTATACCCACTTGCGCGCGTTCTTCCGGTGACAACTTGGAGTGCGTGGTGGATGCCGGATGTGTGGCAATACTTCGCGTATCTCCCAGATTTGCTGTTAAAGAGAACATTTTTAATCCATCCAGAAAGCGCTTCCCTCCTTCAATCCCATCCTTGTGCTCAAAAGTAATCAGCCCTCCTCCCAGCTTCATTTGCTTTTTTGCAATGGCATATTGGGGATGCGATTCCATGTGCGGATATTTAACATTTTTTACCGTTCCCAGTTGTTCCAGCCGTTTCGAAATCTCCAGCGCGTTATAGCAATGCCGCTCCATTCGTACATCCAGCGTTTCCAGCGATTTGGACAAAATCCAGGCATTCATCGGGCTCAATGCCGGCCCCGTATGTCTTGCAAATGCACGCACCCGGTCAATCACTTCCCGGGATGAAAGAATCACTCCTCCCAGCGTTCTTCCCTGCCCATCGATATACTTGGTTGCGGAATGAATGCTCACATCTGCTCCCAATTGCAATGGTTTTTGAAGTATCGGCGTTGCGAAACAATTGTCCACCGCCAACAAAACTTCTTTCTCACGTGTGATCCTTGCCAGTGCTTCAATGTCAATGATATCCAGTCCCGGATTACTCGGGGTTTCAATATAAACGACCTTCGTTTCCGGAAGAATCGCGGATTCAAAACCGGCCAGATCATCAAAATCAACATACGTAGTAGAAATCCCCCATTTCGGAAGGATCTCCGTAAACAGGCGATGGGTTGATCCAAAGACCGAGCGACAGGCTACCACATGATCACCGGAGGATAGGATTGCCCCGAAGAAGGTAAATACCGCCGCCATACCGGAGGCAGTTGCCCAACCGTTCTCAGCGCCTTCCACCGTAGCCAGTTTATCAATAAACTCCTGCACGTTGGGGTTTGCATAGCGCGAATAAATATGACCTTCACGCTCCTCCTCAAATTGCAGCCGCATGTCTTCGGCATCTTCAAAGACATAGCTGGATGTTAAATAAATCGGGGCTCCGTGTTCCTTGTTCCCGGAACGCTCTGTTTGTAAACGGATGAGTGTTGTACTATCGCTGCTCATGGTTCTATGTGTTTAACGTGCGTAATAATTTCAATATCCTTGTCCAGGCTTGCTGCAACCGAACAGTATTTGTCCAGTACCAACGTGATCGTCTTGCGCAGTTGATCCAGATCGATGTGGCGATCTACAGCTACTTCCAGTTGAATATTCTTAAATGGCGCCGGGGTACCTTCCTTTCGTGCGGCATCAATCCGGACATGAAACTGATCCGTGCGCAGGCGCTTTTTCTTCAGAATGGAAAGCACATCAATGGCCATGCATGCCGCAAGACTCCCGGCCATGAGTTCCATCGGTCGGAATTCATAACCACTTCCGCCTATTGCCGCTGCTGCATCAATCAGCACTTTGTTTTCACGATCATTCTGCAATTCCAGTTGAAAGGGTTCTCCTGTCCTGCTTAAAAATAGTTGCATCAGTGTCTGAGTTTAGGTTTTACAAATCCATAGAGAAATGCACCGAGCAATGCACCCAATACGCCTATCAATCCGATCTTCCAGTTAAAACCAATCAGAATAAACAGGGGTGCGGCACATGCTCCGGAAATCCCCCAACCGGCTCCAAAGATTAAACCTCCGAAGAAATTGGAGTAAAATGCCATTGGTTTTTTCTTCAGTTCAATCGACTCTCCTTTCACGTTTTTTATATTCAGGCGCTTGATGAGAAGCAAACCTAAAGCCGCTGTCCCGATCGCACTGAAAAGCAATCCGAACATGTGAAAGCTTTTGAAATGGAACATCTCCTGGATGCGTTGCCAGTGAAATGCTTCGGCATAGATGAGGATCGAAGCAAAAAGAAATCCCAGGGTAATAAATAAAAGTGCTTTCATGTCTAAAAAATGAGTGGTATAAGAAATTGTGAAACGGTTAATCCTCCGAGGAAGAAGCCGATGGTTGCTACGAAAGATGCCAGCGAAAACTGGGCATTTCCCATGATACAGTGTCCGGCCGTACAGCCGTTGGCGTACCTCGACCCGAAACCGATCAAAGCTCCCCCAAATAGGAAAAGCAGCGGGTTTACTTCCGAATAGGGTGCCGGTGACAAGGCAGCTGACACATTGAGAAATTGAAAGTGTACAACCGAGGCCAGAATCAGTCCGATGACCAGATAAGCCTGCCAGAGATCATTCCGGTAATTGTAATTGAAATATTCGATCCTTTTTCCGGCAACAGCAGCAACAAGTAACCTGAATGATGAACTGATTCCCAATTGTTTTCCGGAAAGAATAATAAATACGGGTACAAACAAACCGAGTAAAGGTCCCGCGATGTACCAGGGTAATAAAGGTGCTTCCATTATGAATTGTATTGTGTTTCTACTACTACTATTTCCTCTTCAACCTGAGGTAGGTCACTGAATAAAATAACCGACAGTTCTTTTTGTTCGAAGAGGTTTTTCAGTGCACTGTACTTCACATTGCCTACTACAAACTGTTCTCCCTTACCGATGTAGCGCTCCTCTACCTCATCCAGACCTACAGTATCCAGATCGGCATCCATGCTAGCAGAAACCAGTACCCGAACGGAAAAGGATTCTGAAACCAATGGCGAACGGCCTTCAACGGCTTTTCGATACTCATACTGATAATCGTACTTCAGCGCAGAAATGTCGGAAAGTACCGCGCTTGCCGTTGGCAGACTTCCGGCTCCTTTCCCGATAAACAACTGTCGGTCGCTGAACAGCGCCTGTACCACCACCGCATTGAACTCATTCGATACCGAATAGGTAGGGTGATCGGCTGTGACAAAATGAGGCGCTACAACTGCAAACAATTCATTCCCGATTCTTTCCGCTCGTGCCAGCAACTTGATCCGCAAACCGCGTTCCCTGGCATAAGCCACATCCCCGTTTCTCAGTCCTGTGATTCCCTTAACCGGAATTTGCTCCGGCACAACCGTGTTCCCGAATGCATGTTTGATCAGAATTGCCAATTTGTAGCGCGCATCCAGGCCTTCCACATCCAGTGTGGGATCAGCTTCTGCAAATCCAAGTTGCTGCGCTTTCTCCAATGCTTCCGCATAGCCGACCCCATCATTTGCCTGTGTCAGGATATAGTTGGTGGTTCCGTTGATAATGCCCAGAATGCCTGTGAGTGAATCGTTGTTGTAATACTCTTCCAGGTTTCGGATTACCGGGATTGATCCGGCCACTGCTGCCTCGTACAGAAATGAAACGCTGTTCTCCTTTGCCAGACTGATCAATTCATCCAAATGTTCGGCAATGAGTTTTTTATTGGCGCTGACCACGTGTTTTCCTGCTTTCAAGGCTTGCGTAACAATTTTGTATGCCGCTTCGCTGTCGTCAATCAGCTCCGCCACCACATTGATTGTCTCATCCAGTAAAATCTCGTTCGGATCGAATGAAAAAAAGTGCTGCGGTAAGGAACGTTCCTTGTTTCGGTCTTTTACTACAATCGTTTTAATTCTCGCTCCGATCAGCTCCGATCGGTTGAGTACTTCGTACAATCCGGAACCTACGCATCCGAATCCAAATAATCCAATTTTTAAGTTCTTTTCCATTTTTTTAGTTGTTTTTCATTTTTGTTTTTCACTTCGTGATTTATTTGCCCCATTTTTAGGAGTAGTGTTTAGCTGTTAGCTGTTGGTAGTTGGCTATTAGCTGTTGGCGTTTAGCGGTTAGCTGTTAGCTATTGGCAGTTGGCGTTGGAATTTTTGAATGAGGTTCTGACAATCGGTTTCAGCTTGGAATTGCCGGGGTGAAGAAATGCGTTGATCTTCGTTTTCAATTGCTCTGCTTCGATCAGAAAACCATCGTGTCCGAAATCAGAATCGATTTCTGCATACGCTCCGTTGCTCACATGTTCCGCGATGTACCTTTGTTCCGCAACCGGAAAAAGCAGGTCCGAGGAAATACCGATCGCTAACGTTTTTGCCCTCACTAAGGACAATGCCACGTTTACATCTCCTCTATCACGCCCGACATCGTGGCTGTCCATTGCCTTTGTCAACACATAGTAGGAATAGGCTGAAAATCGCTTCGCGAGCTTTTCTCCCTGATAGCGCTGATAACTTGCCGCTTTCCAGTCTTTTTCCGGCCATTCGCTATTCG
>QKAV01000247.1 GCA_003247185.1 Crocinitomicaceae bacterium | reverse complement strand
TCGTTTATTTCAGCGTTGAACAGAGAAGGGATTGTTCCTGATCTGCTGGCAGAAGAACAGTGCGAATTTGATCATGTGGGAAACGAATATGTTGTTTCATTCAGAGATGTTACTCCTTTTAAGATACTGCGTTCTGTCCGCCGGTTAAAATCGGTAATCAAACAATGTATGCCTGATGTGGTGCATGTACATCAGATCAATAGATTAGCCTATTTTGTCGTAAAGGCATGCAAAGAGCTGAATATTCCGGTGATTGCTACCGCATGGGGGAGTGATGTCTTGGTCATTCCTCAATCGAACAAATTATACCGGTTCTTAGTTAGAAAAACCTTGTACAGAACCCAAATTGTAACTGCTGATTCGAATGAAATGATTCAGGCAATGAGAGGTCTGGTTGATGGCAATGAAAGCAAATACAGGTTACTCCAATATGGGATTGATCTGGTGGATTCGATTGAAAAGGAAAACATCATTTATTCAAACAGACTTCACAAGGAACTCTACCGAATAGATAAGATAATAGGGTATGCAAAAGAATTTTTTAAGACGCATACGGATTGGAAATTAGTTGTAGGTGCAACCGGACCTGAAACCGATGAGTTGAAGAAATTGGCAGAGCATCTTGAAATGAAGGATAAGGTCATATTTGTCGGATGGCTCGGCAAAGAAGAAAATCACAACTGGTATGCAAAGTCAAAAATCTATATCAGCATTCCGAAACATGATGGGACGGCAGTAAGTTTACTTGAAGCAATGTCTGCGGGTTGTATCCCCGTAGTATCGGACCTCACTGTTTCCAGGGAGTGGATTGAGGATGGATTGAACGGGATTATTGAAAAGGAAGGGATCAATCCGTTGGAGGAAGCGATTTCTGTTAATCAGAAAAATTGTGCTGAAATAAATAGAAAGAAAGTGGAGGAAAAGGCCTCAAGAACAGTATGTACGCAAACGTTTATCAAATATTATAAGGAACTTGTTTAATCCGGATAGTAAATACAGCAACCTTGTAAGCCTCGCTTTGGCACTTATGCTCTTTACAGAGGTAGTTCTTCCGAATCTTTTCGGAGCATCTGCACTTATTTATATCCTGACTGTGATATATGGAGCAATCACTCGGGAATTGAAGTTTGAAATAAGTAAAATGGGCAAGCTGTTCATCGCTTTCTATTTGATTTATCTTATTGGATCGTACGGAACAAATCATTGGGAACTGGCAGGGAAAACTCTTGAATACAAGCTTTCATTTATATTATTTCCTCTCCTAATTTCTCTCAGACCAAAACAAGGAGGGTATAAACTATCCTATATCTCAACCGGACTTATTCTGGGAATAGTTATTACGACGGTTTATGGTATTATCAATGCGGCACTATGCCTCCAAAACGGAGGAGGGAAAGCATGTATCCTTACCGGAATAATTTCCCCGGTTCATCATCCTACTTATTTCGTTGCTTTTTGGATCACAGGAATTGCTCTGGCATGGTATGGAAAAAAACAAAACTGGCAAGGATATAGTTGGAGATGGATTCTTCCTTTTACAATACTGGGGATCATTATTCATGCATTATCGCTCAGTCTGGCAGGCATTCTTTTTATTCTGCTTGTCTCTTTTGTTGCATTGTTAGTATTGATCTATAAAAGATTCGGAAAGATTACGGCACTGATATCATTAGCGATTTTACCGGTAATCGGATTTTTGATTGTTTCCAAAACACCACAGATAGAAGGTGAATATAATGCTGCCAAATGGTATGCGGATCAATACATTAAAGACCCGAAATCTTTTGTAAGGGATACGGAATATCCGATGTCCGGAAGTCAGGAGAGACTGATTCTGTGGACAGTTAGCGCAGGAGAGATAAAGAAGCATCCCTTTGGAGTAGGTACAGGTAATCTGGAAGAAACGATGCATGATGCTCTGATAGATCTTGGACAAAATGAGCTGGCAGAAAAGAACTTAAATCCCCACAATCAGTATCTCCAGACATGTCTGGAAGTTGGTGTACTCGGATTTTTAATCTTGTTGATAATCGTAGTCTACGGAATCATAACAGGACTGCGGAATCGGAACCCTGTGTTGATTCTGCTAAGTGCCTGTCTGGCATTTAATTCGCTTTTTGAATCAATGCTGCAAAGGCAAAGCGGAGTGGTCTTTTTTACGGTACTGATACTTGTCTTGTCTTCTTCCGCCCTGGTGTCAGGAAGAGATGAAGCTTAATTGAACGGTAGGCCGAGCATTATTTGAAAGGGCATTTTGTGTGATGCTTAAACACATATCAGAATAATTATCTTTGTCAGGAATACGTTTTGGAATGAAAGAAAAGAAAAGAGTATTGGTACTTGCACCACACACAGATGATGGTGAGTTTGGATGCGGAGGAACAATCGCAAAGATGATCGAAGAGGGAAGTGAAGTTTATTATGCTGCCTTTTCGGCTTGTCAGCAATCCGTTTTGCCTCAGTTTCCTGCAGATATATTAATTACGGAAGTTAAGGCTGCTACAAGTGTCCTTGGTGTGAAACCTGAGAACCTTATTCTTTTCGATTATGATGTGAGAACATTTAGCTATCACCGACAAGAAATTCTGGATGATTTGATTCGAATGCGGACAGAAATCAATCCGGATTTGATTTTTATGCCGGACCTGAGCGATGTTCATCAGGATCATGCAACTATTGCAACGGAAGGTTTGAGAGCGTTTAAATTCTCTTCGATTTTGTCGTATGAGTTACCATGGAACAACCTTTCATTTACGACTTCAAGTTTTGTGCATTTGGAAGAAAATCATGTACAGACTAAGGTTCGTGCATTAAATGAATATAAATCGCAGGCGCACAGACCGTATTCCGATGAAGATTTCCTGCGTTCAATGGCAAGAACAAGAGGAGTACAAATTGGAACAAGATATGCGGAAGCATTTAACGTTGTTCGTTGGATTTTGGAATAATTATGGAATATACGGTATTAATAACTGGTGCAGGAGCGCCGGGAATTACGGGAACAATATACTCGCTGAGAAATAACACGGACGGAAACACCTTCAGGTTAGTTACTACGGATATTCAGGAACAACCTGTAGGTAAATATCTTTCGGATGCATTTTATACGCTTCCAGCACCGGAAGCGCCCAATTATATGTCAGAACTGAAAAAGATCGTTCAGAATGAGAAAGTTCAGGCGATTCTTCCGCAAACGACAAGAGAAATAGAAATACTTTCCCAGAAGAAAGAAGAAGTTTTAGAGTGGGGAGTAGCTCTTGTATTATCGGATGCGGATTCCATTAGAAGGGCAAATGACAAGTATTTAATTCTCAAGGAATGTGAGAAGAATAATATTCCGGTACCGGAACATTCACTTGTCTCGAACAAAGAAGAATTGAAGCAGGCGATTCTGGAACTGGGATACCCTGATAAAAAGGTTGTAGTTAAACCACGTCTTTCAAATGGACAACGAGGAGTGAAAATTATTACGGATCAGGCGATGACGCTTGATGCCTACCTGAATCAGAAGCCTTCCAGCATGGAAACGGACCTCGAGAATTTTATGTCTATTTTTGAGAATGAAGGAACTTTTCCGCAACTCATCGTTTCAGAGTACATGCCAGGTATAGAGTATACCGTTGATATGTATAAATCAAAAGACAGTGAAGTTGTAATTCCGCGCTCAAGAGATGTTATCCGAAGCGGGATTAGTTTTCAAACGACGGTAGACATGAAACGGGAGGACATCAGTTCGTACTCATCGAAACTGGCGGCTTCTCTGGGCTTGAATTATTGTTTCGGATTTCAATTTAAACTGGACGACAATGGCGTTCCGAAAATACTGGAATCGAATCCCAGAGTACAAGGAACTATGGTAGCAAGTACAATGGCAGGATTTAACATGATATACCTCGCAGTAATGCAGGCGTTGGGTGAAGAGCGCAATGTAGCGGATTACATCATTAAAGATGGAACCTGCTTCAAGAGAAGCTGGGGAGGAATTGGTATTGATGCAGAAGGAAATGAAACAGGAAGACTTTAGAAAATCGATAAAAGAACCTTATCTATTTCATCTGCATACGCGCTATACAGATGGAAAATTGGACGCTATCGACTATTTCAATTTTGCAAAAGAAAATGGCGTTCGGACAATTGTCTTTACCGAACATGTAAGGCAAGATCTTAAATATGATTTTTCTGCCTTTGTTTCTGAAATAAGGGAGGTGGAGAAACAATTTCCGGGTATAAGAGCAATTATTGGTGCGGAAGCAAAGCTGCTTCCCGGAGGAGGTTTGGATATCAATCAGGTCACAAATGATCAGATTGATGTGCTGTGTTTTGCATGTCATGGTTTTCCGGACGATCACGAACTCTATTTTGAGTCCTTTGCGACTTTGTTCAGAGATGATAAATGGAAAGATAAGATCAGGGTATTTGTCCATCCCGGCAGATATTTGAAGAAACGTCATGTTGCTGACATTGAAATCTGGAAACGTCTGGATGATTTGATAGAAATTGCAGTTGAAAATGGCATTTTCATTGAAGAGAATAAACGTGAAATGTTACCTCCTTCAATTGATATTGTTCCTGAAGAGTGGAGAATAACCGGATATGATATTCACCATGAATCGGGTTTGGAAAACTGGCGAATGGGAGAAAATAATGGAAAATAGACTGAAATTATCTGTTGTAATCCCCTGTAGGAATGAGGTAAATCACATCACGGACTGTGTTGAATCGGTTTTGAATGCCGCTGCATTTATGTCTGCGGACGTATCGGTCTATGTCGTAGATGGTAAAAGTGATGATGGAACGATTGAGAAAATTGAGGAGTTACATCATAAATATCCGAATGTACAGTTGTTGGTAAATGAAAAACAACTGACCCCATTTGCTTTTAATATCGGGATAAAAGCCAATCAGGATTTTGACTATTTGATTATTGTAGGTTCCAGGCATATCCTGTCAGAAAATTACTTTTCCGAAGGAATCAATACGTTTACCCAATATCCCGAAGTATGGTGCGTTGGTGGTACCGTGAACAATGTGTTTATTAACGACACCGGACGCGTTATTGCTGCTGCAATGGCCACGACATTTGGAATGGGACTGGGGAATTTCAGAACAATGAAAAACTCCGGATTTGTCGATACCATTGGAACTCCCATCTATCCCAAAAAAGTATTTACAGAGATCGGTTACTTTGATGAGGATCTGGTTCGAAATCAGGATGATGAATTTAATTTCCGTGTGACCCAGGCAGGAGGGAAAATATACCATAACCACCTTATTTCTGTCCGTTATTTTGTTCGAGGAAGTTATCAGGGACTTTGGAGGCAGTTTTTTCAATATGGATACTGGAAAGTGTATGTGAACCGCAAGCATAAATCGGTAACGACCTTAAGACAATTGGTCCCGCCACTTTTTGTTCTTTATTTGTCGGTGAGTCTCTTACTGTTCCTTGTAAGTATTAAACTGGGCGTGTTGGCTTTAATTCCACTCTTGTTTTATGTCATCTTTGCGGTGTTTTTTGCTCTAAGGGCCGCAGGAAAGAAAGAAAATGTTGGCTTTTTTTCAGTATTGCTGACTTTTCCTGTCTTACACATTTCTTATGGTTTGGGATATTTAAAAGGGATTTTGGATTTTGTTCTGCTCAAGAAAAAACCGTCAGAAAAACAAAAACGACTTTCGAGATAAACAGCAGCTATAATTTGTATTTTCATCAGAGTGATATTTTTGAAGAATAGTTAAATTTAATTTGAACCCCTAGGTATATTCTATGATCCCTTT
>QKAV01000107.1 GCA_003247185.1 Crocinitomicaceae bacterium | reverse complement strand
TGAATTTTCATACGGATTTATACGAAGGAGCTGCCGGTCTTGAGTTTAGCTATTTCCCATTTCAATTAGGTCACGACCGATACAAAGGAACGGCTTATGTTTTGGCTGAAATTGGGGTTTTTCACATGAACCCAAAAACATACACAGATGGAGGAGATGAGGTTGAATTGCGTACAGTAGGGACGGAAGGACAGGGATCTGATCTTAGTTCAAAATCGCAATATAAGCTTACTCAATTAGTGATTCCATTAGGAGTAGGGGCAAAATTCTCGCTTGGAAAACGCATGGGGATCAGCCTGGAATTCGGGGTTCGTAAAACCTTTACAGATTACATCGACGATGTAGGAGCTTCTTCTTACACCGATCCTGTTGCACTTGCTGCAGCTAATGGACCTTTGGCGGCTGAGCTTTCGAATCGCTCGCTTAGTGGAGATCGATATGGTAAACGAGGAGATAGTAAAACGAAGGATTGGTATTTCTTCGCTGGTGGAATGATCACCATCAGTCTCGGCAACCCTTCTATTTGTTATAGTCACTAAATAAAGAAGGCGGAAACAAGTCCCGCCTTACAATTATTTTTTAGTGTTGATGATCATGCCCATCGTGATCGTGGCCGTCGTGGCTGTGCTCAGCCGGACTTTGCAGATCAATTACTTCAATTTCAAATATAAGGTCCGCATAAGGCGGAATACCACCCGGTCTTCCCTGAGGTCCGTAAGCCAGATAATAAGGCAGGTAGAACGTTCCTTTACCGCCTTTTCCTAACATGGCTAGTCCTTCTTCAAATCCCGGTACCATTCGCTGTACTTTATATTCAAAATCCATTGTCTGACCGGCATCATGTGTAGAAAAGAATTTCCCGCCATCATAACGGAAGTTTCCATTTACATGCACAGAAACTTTAGAACCTTCAACCGGTTTTTCTTCTCCTCCGGCATTTTCAATGGAGTATACAAGACCTGATTCTGTCTGTTTTACATCCGGATGATCAGCCTTCACTTCTTCAAAGATCATTTTGCTGAATTCTTCCGTAGACAGGCCAGATACTTTTTCTTCATATTTCTGACGATCAATCGCCGCCTTTTCAATCGCATTAACCTTCTCGTTAAATACTTCTGTAGCTTTGAATTTTTTCGCTTCCTTTCCAATACGAATGATCTTTAAGGAAATGATCGAATCTCCCTGCTCAATAGCATTAACTACATCCTGTCCGTCAATTACATGGCCAAAAACAGTGTGTTTTCCGTCCAGCCATGGAGTTTTTTTATGGGTAATGAAGAACTGACTTCCGTTCGTATTCGGGCCGGAGTTAGCCATAGAAAGGATTCCAGGTCCCGTATGCTTAAGGTCATCAACGAATTCGTCGTAAAATTTATATCCCGGTCCGCCCATTCCTGTTCCCTGAGGGTCTCCTCCCTGAATCATGAAATCTTTGATTACCCGGTGAAATTTAATTCCATTGTAAAATGGCTTGGAGATCTCTATTGAATCAACTTTGAATTTTCCTTCTGCCAGTCCAACGAAGTTCGCTACAGTCATTGGGGTCTTTTTGTATTCCAGTTCACAAATAATTCTCCCTTTGTTGGTATTGAATTCGGCATACATGCCTTTTTCGAGGTGGATTTTTTTCGCTTTGGAATTCTGAGCCAGGGCAGCAGGTGAAATGACTGCAATGAATAAGAATAAGTTGATAAGGTTTCTCATATTATTTACGTTTAGTTACAAAGTTAATGATTCGGTTAGAACAAGTTTCCTGCCGGAATTAGTTTCGTTTATCGATGCCCCAGAGCATTTTGTTCCGGATTGTATCCAAAAAGTTGTTGTCTTCAAATTTGATCACGTTTATCATGAAGTCAGCTTTACTGATAATGACTTCCTCTTTCTGACTGATTTGTTTTGATAATCCGTCCAAGGAAATCAGGTATTTTCGATCTCGTCCTTCAACACTCAGATTGATCGGCATGTGATCCGGAACGACCATTGGTCGAACATTCAGATTGTGTGGCGCGATCGGGGTTAGAATATGTACCTGGCAACCTGGTGTTACAATAGGTCCCCCGCAACTTAAGCTGTATGCCGTGGAACCTGAAGGAGTCGCAACGATTAAACCATCTGCCCAGTAGGAGTTGAGGTATTTTCCTTCCAGACTGGCATGAACGGTAATCATGGAAGAGGTGTCTTTTTTCTGAAGTGTCAGTTCGTTAAAAGCAAAATTATCTTCCCCATACAGATTGTTTTCCGTTTCAACTTTAATCAGAGAACGTTTCTGATGGGTATATTCTTTTCGACGAACGAGATCCATTGCTTCTTCCAGTTGATCTTTGGAAATGTTTGCAAGAAATCCAAGTCGACCTGTATTGATTCCGAGAACTGGGATTCCACTGTTTCTGACGTATTTGACATTTTGGATAAAGGTACCGTCACCACCTATGCTAAAACTGAGGTCAATACCGGTTTGAAGGTCGTGATATGTGGTAAATTCATCTGTGTTGGCAGGTAAACCTGATTTTTTTATCAGTGTTTCTTTCAGATTCTTTTCAAGAACCGGATTCCATCCGAAGTCCTTCAGAATACCAAGGAATTCATTGTAGTATTCCAGATCCTGTTTATTTACTTTTCTTCCGTATACTGCAACGTTCATAATTACATGTTTAGGAAGTTCATCAAAGCGTCATATCTGAATTTCATATCATCATCATAGTTGCTCTTTTGAAAAGAAGCTTTAATGATATAATCGTATCGTTCGAAGGTTCTGATGATTCGATCCAATTCGATTTTATTGATCTTCAATGTTACTTCAATGTTTGTTGAATCAGCGGATGACATAATGTAAGAACTCAGGATTCTTGCGTCATTGCTTTCAACGATTTGAGCTATCTGAGCCATGCTGTAATCGGAACTTGCCATTTCAAGTACCAGGATCCCTCCGTTTTCTTTGATACTACCGGTATGTGCAATCAGAGTGATCAGATGATAGACACTCGTACATCCGAGATATTCCTCGTTTTTGTCGAGAATGGGAATAACGCTTAGTTTCAGTTCGGATATTTTCGATAATACCTGATAAATATGGTCGGTATCCAGCACATACGGGCGGGGCAGATGTTGGAATAATTTATCCAATGTTTCATCTACATCCAGTTTGTCCAAAACATCATTTTCCGATACTACTCCCACAAAGTTACCGTTCTTAAGTACCGGTAAATGAGACACTTTGAATTCTTCCATCCAGCTTAATGCCTTCTCTCCTGTGTCAGTATGAACAAGCGGCGGAATTTCCTCTGTAATTAAATCTTTAGCTATCATTACTATACGAAAGTACTATATTACTACTCAAGTTTCTACTTTTGTCTCAAAAATTGTACCCAATGAATGATTGTAAATTAAGTGTGAACATCAATAAGATCGCGACAATTCGAAATGCAAGGGGAGAGGATACTCCAAATGTTGTTCAGGTTGCGATGGACTGTGAACTGTTTGGAGCTGATGGTATTACGGTGCATCCCAGACCGGATGAACGTCATATTACACTTAAGGATGTTTACGATCTGGCGGAAGTTGTGAAGACGGAGTTTAACATTGAAGGTTATCCGGACGAGAGATTCCTGAAGATTCTAAAGGAAGTAAGGCCTGCTCAGGCTACTTTGGTTCCTGATCCGCCTCATGTTCTTACATCTAATGCGGGATGGAACACGAAAGAAAGATACAATGAGCTAAAGCCGATTATTGATGAAATCAAATCGATGGGGATCCGAACTTCTATTTTTGTTGATACGGATCTGATTAATATTGAATATGCTCAAAAGGTGGGCACGGATCGGATTGAGCTGTACACCGGGCCGTATGCACATGATTTTAAGTTAAATCCGGAAAAAGCAGTATTGCCTTATTCAAAAGCGGCTGATCTTGCAACGGAGCTTGGTCTTGAAATTAATGCAGGACATGATCTGAGTCTGAAAAATCTGAACTTCTTTGACCGACATGTTCGAGGGTTAAAGGAAGTTTCGATAGGGCATGCACTAATTTCAGATGCTTTGTATTTCGGTCTGGAAAATACGATCAGAATGTATAAAGCGGAGTTGGCTTAACGCAGTACAATCCGGCCAAGTTTTTCGGAAATAATCTTTTTAACTTGTTCCAGCATGATTTGCTGGGAAAGAAGGTCATGTAATTCTTCTTCGCCCAGATCATTTCCTTTTTCCCGCAGGGACGATTGAATGCCTTCAATTTCCTGTTCCACCTTCCGGACTTTAAAAATCAGGATAGAACTGATTGTCGCCTGTTTGATTTTGTCCTGTTCGGAGTTCGTATAAATACCGTATTTGGCCAGCCAATTCTGACTTAATTCGTGGTTTTTAATGGAAATATCACTGACGAACCGCACGATTTCCTGATCTTCCGATTTTAAGAAAAATGATGATTTCAAAAATGTCTTTTCAGCGATGGCTTCAGCAATCATCTGGTGCATTCTCTGAAATACGGGTGTTTTGAAGTTGAGCTCATCAATTTCAAGATCGTGAAGGATTAATTCCGCTACCGTTGTTGTGATATTGGTGGGTTCTCCATCGTTACCTTGTTCTTCAAATTCAATTTCCAGTGCTCCGTATTCCACAAGTATCCGCATGAGATCATATTCGCTATGATCCGGTTCATCGGATTTTTTTTCAGTAGCAGAGGAGGCTTGCTCAGGTGCAGTTCTTCTGATTTGAAGCGCTTCAAGATCAGGGTCTTCTGTCTCACGTGCTACGTGGTCCTTTCGTAATTTCTGTAATTCACTTAAAAGAACATCTTCATTCATGTCAAATCGCTCTGCAATGCTTTTGACATAGACATTCCGCATAATCTGATCAGGAATGATGGATACGGAATGAACAATATCGCGGATCAATCCTGCTCTGACGATCGGATCATTATCACCGTCGGACAATAAAATATCCGCTTTAAATGAGATGAAATCCTGGGCGTGTTCCTTTATATAATTTTCCAGCTCCGTAGTACTGGATTTTTTCGCAAATGAATCGGGATCTTCTCCATCCGGGAAGAGGACCACTTTGACATTCATCCCTTCTTCCAGAATGAGGTCTATTCCTCTGAAAGATGCTTTGATTCCTGCTGCATCACCATCATAGAGTATGGTGATATTGTTTGTATAGCGTTTTACTAAGCGGATTTGTTCTTTTGTAAGAGCGGTTCCGGAAGAGGATACGACATTCTGTATTCCTGCTTGCGACAATGAAATGACATCCGTGTAGCCTTCGCATAAAAAACAGTTGTCATATTTGATGATATCAGATTTTGCAAAATACAGGCCGTAAAGAATCTGACTTTTATTGTAAATGATACTTTCCGGTGAGTTGAAGTATTTTGCAACTTTTTTGTCGGCTAGCAACGTTCTCCCTCCAAATCCGAGAACTCTCCCACTTACGCTGTGAATGGGGAACATCACTCGTCCTCTGAAAAAGTCAAAATGACGTTCATCTTTTGTTTTTGTGAGACCAACCTTCTCCAGGTATTCTAATTTGTATCCTTTTTCCAGGGCCTGGTCTGTGAAAGATTTCCCCCGCGATACGCAGTAACCGAGCTGAAATTTTTCAATTGTTTCCGGTCGGAATCCTCTTTCCAAAAAATAGCTGAGGCCTATTGTCTTTCCTTCTTCGGTTTCGTGGAGTGTCTTTACAAATTGATCCCGTGCGAATTCATTGATAATATTCAGGCTTTCCCGTTCCGAAATGCGCGCCTGTTCTTCAGGAGTAGCCGGTTCATCTTCAGGAACCTGTATCCCATATTTATCCGCCAGCCATCT
>QKAV01000176.1 GCA_003247185.1 Crocinitomicaceae bacterium | reverse complement strand
GATCAATTTAGACAATACTAATGATTTTAACTAAAAAACACTCCCGATAGTTATCAGAACGAGAAGCACGCGTCTCCTGGTTGAGAACCGTTTTCCGTATATTGATTTCATAATCATAGGACATTATCCAATGAGGACTTCTTCTAGGCAACCAAATCGATTCCCGAACGCAAGAAATCATTAATATTGTAGCTATAAGTGAACTTATGAGCAGAAACATTGATCGAGAAGAAGCTTTGCGAATTGCCGCTGAAAGAATGCGGTTAAAAAAAGAAAGAGAGGAACGCGAAGAGAAGGAATTTTATCAGCGGATCACCTCTGGAACCCCTTGGTTGGTATTCAGAATAATTGTTGCTTCCTGTGCATTGTTGGCGATTTTAACCACTATTGATCAATTCGTTGACGGACCTTCACAGAAGATAGCTGAAGATGAATGGAAAATTGATCGCAATTGGGAGTGGACATGGCACCAGATAGTGGAAGTGGATGGCTATACCTTTGCTCCCGAATTAAAAGACTGGCTTGGACGTGTGGACAACAGTATGTCACTCGTGTATTCTCCTATTTTTCACGCAGGTAAGAAGTTAAGGTACAAAATTGAAGAAGACGATTCAACGATCAGAAAGCACGAAGAGATCAGATGGCGATCGGTCTTTGAATGGTTTCCGGCCTTACAGCTATTCTTACTCTTGCCGCTTATTCCGTACTTTTTCAAGCAGGAACGTGCCTGGTTTAACTTTGCGCGGCTAGCTTCCATGTATTTCGTATTTCCCTTATCCGTTCTGTTGATTCTGGTGGCACTCTTGTAATCAGTACTATGACATGACGTAATGGATTTTGAAAGGCGATATCCTCATCCTAAACTTCAATACGAGTACTTTGTTGTGCGCTGGTCGAAAGGCTATCGTTCCGCCGAACTGTGGTATAACAACAGGTTGGTGGTGACTGTGACCGAAACGGAACAATTGCTCAAGGGAGTAAAGTTTCATGATGACATGCTGGGAGATGTTGAGTTCAAGCTGGAAGAAGATCCCTATGTTCTCAATGTCAAAGTAGATGGTTTTCATTCGAAATTCAATTCCAAACATCCTGAAAAGGGCATTAGGTCGGTTTCAAACTGGGTGTTGCCGGGTATACTGTATTACCTCCTTGCGATCATCGTAACAGTCTCTGTTTTATTCGATTCCAGATACGGTTCGATGATGAGTAAATTTCCGCTTTATTATAACCTTGTTGGATTGGGATTACTGGTCGCGATCTATTTTTTAATACGCTTTGTATCACCCGTATTTCTCTTCGCGGGAGTTTTCATCTATCTGCTGCAACTCCTGTATTTCTCGCTCAATGTATTTCAGTCCCCTTCGGTTCACGTCTTTTGGATCATTCTCTATTTGGGCTATCTGACCTTTGTTATCGCTATGTTCCTTCCAACGCGACGTGTTATTAGCTACATGCGACATAAGAAATATGATTTCAATACTGATTCGGAAGTATTGGACAATTAAATGATAATGTAACTACTTACATCGTATGAACTACGTGGTAAAAGCTGAAGAATTAAACTAAAAAGTCCTAACTTTATCTAGCTGCCGACCATTAGAAACAATTATGAAAAACCTGATCCTACCCATTATTTTTCTGTTTACCCAAAGTATTTACGCTCAACAAGTGGATGGAGGGAATGGACATGCTTTGATTTTGGATAAAAAAGGCCATGTCTATACAATAGGAAGAAATACTTTCGGTCAGTTGGGGGATAGTTCAGACAGGAATAGTAATGTTCCCGTGTTGGTTTCGCGTCTTCCAAAAATAAAAGTCATTTCCAGGGGATATGACCATTCTTTGGCAATTGATTACTCAGGAGATATATGGGCTTGGGGCCGGAACAATTACGGACAATTAGGAACAGCTTTGGTTTTGGACTATAATGTGCCTCAAAAATTAATGGGGCATACCAATTTCAAATCCGTAGAAGGCGGGCACTGGCACACCGTAGCACTAAAGAACGATGGAACGGTATGGTCCTGGGGGCATAACTTTTATGGAGAACTAGGCAACGGAAACAGGGAGCACAGTTCTTTCCCGGTACAAGTCGTGAAGGAAAACGGAGAAAAGTTGACAAATATTAAAGCCATTGCCTGCGTTGGTTATCACACACTGGCTTTGGATCGTGATGGGAACGTATTTTCCTGGGGAGGAAATGATTTTGGTGAACTGGGCCACCTGGAGAATAAAATTCAGCCCTTTGCCAAAAAGATTGAACAGCTTCACTCCATAACGGATGTAGCCGTTGGTTGGCATCATTCCGTAGCACTTAATGACCAGGGAAAGGTGTTTATCTGGGGTTCGGATCCGTCTACCCAAAACAAAGAATCGACCGGAAAGTTTTACAAAGAAATAGTTGAGTTAAAAAATCTTCCAAAAATCAAGAAGATCGCTTGCGGAAGCTGGCACTCATTGGCAATAGACGAAAATCAGGAAGTGTGGGGTTGGGGTAAAAATCACTTCGGTATGCTGGGAACGGGCGATACGCTCAGCTTCTCCTTGCCAAAGAAATTGTCGTTACCAAAAGGAATCTGTGAAATAGGCGGAGGTTGTTTTCAATCATTGGCAGTTGATACCCAGGGGAACATTTATACCATGGGTGATAATCCAAGTGGACAGCAGGGACAAGGCAACGTCAAACGCTTGCTGACACCACAAAAAATACATTTGGATGCTGATGCATATAATAATGCGAATGGCTTGGGTGACGGATGGCTGAAAATTGCAAAATACCTGCTCTTTGGGTTGAGTATTTTGCTGAATATCTACTTTATCTGGAAGCTGAAGACAAGAAGGAATAAGCGAGGTTGAAAGGATAGCGCTTAAACACTATGAATCTTAATTCAGGCACTTTTATAGTTTTATCGGTTGTCTTGTTTCAAGATATTGATTACTAGGAGAATATTCAGGAAAGGAATTGCTTCCCATGAGAATTAAAGGATGTAACGATAAATCTGTAGCCTCTTAAGGCTATATTTGAGGCTTCAGTAAATGAAGAATTCCTTAATAAAAGAAACAAATCTGAAATAACATGCGAATAGTAATAGCGATCTTATTCTTACTTGTGTCAATAACATCAAAGGCACAATTAATGCCATCTAATATTGTTGAGGTATACGACGATCTTGCAATGATGCCCTATGAAGAAAAATTTAAGAAATTGGATGAGTTGATCCTTAACAATCCAAATGAACCATGGTATTACTGGATTGCAGCGAGTATTTATGGAATGAAAGGAGATGATTCTTTAGCAATAGAAAGCTTTGAAAAGGCACTTGAGATCGATGCTGATTTTTCTGCCGGACACGGCAGTTATGCCCGCTTTTTAAGTGATGGTGATAACCAGAACCTGGATTTGGCGCTCCAGCACATCAATCGCGCGATTGAACTTGATTCAGATGCTATCTGGCACATCGACAAGGGTGAGATTCTTCGAAAACAGAAAAAATATGAATTGGCCATACAAGAGGCCGATTATGCACTTAGCACTGGGGAGATCGATCCGATGCCTGCAGTGCAGCTAATCGTACAGTCGTTTTATGACTCAGGAGACAAAGAAACATTGCGAGAGTATGTGCTTGGACACGATCTAACAAGTTTTGGAGGATTTATGGACACCAGATTCGATATGTTGCTTGGCAAACTCTATCAGGAGTATGGAGATACGGAAAAGGCCTGTATGTGCTTTAATGCTGCTGCTGATCCGTATGTTTTCATGGATGAAGAGGTTCCTGCTTATATCGCAGACGAATTGGAAAAATGCAAATGAGTAGAAAGCAAAATCTGATAAAACCCCTTGTACTTCTGTATCTTTAACTGTAATAATGGAAGAGGTGCAGGGTATAAAGAAATGGATGGGATTATTTGTGTTCACTTTAATGCCAACAGTGATAGCATTCAGTCAGACCATCACCGGTAATGTTGTGACAATAGATCATTCAAGCCCTTATGCCTTAGTGAATGTACAATATGGAGAACAAAAAGTTACATGTGATTCGTTAGGATATTTCACATTAAACAATGTGGATGTCGGAGATACACTTGAAATCATTCCATTTCCGCTTTACAGAAAAGTGAAGATCTACAATTTCCAATTCACGAATGACAGTGTTAACATATCGGCAATTCCACTATTCAATATTTCTATGGTTGGATCGGCATGTATCAATTTCAGATCTAAAAGAGCTGCCAGAAAATATTATAAAAAGCAGGAATTAAGGGTGAAAGAGATAGAAGAAAACAGAGAAAGAGAAATATTGGATTACAGATTTAACTGGCACAATAACGATTACAAATTTGTAAAAATTGATAACGACAAAACACTCTATCTGGATCTGAAATAGAGGGGGTAAAACCAATGCTGGCACAGCTGCGAAGATTGCACTTCGAATACAGAATCGGGTACTTTCCAAATTATCCTGTACTTTTAAATGCAGGAAAACCACTATAAACTTGGGCTCTTCATGAGTGATACGCAGAAAAATACCAATAAAAAGAAGCGCAAACGAATCATTCGGATGGCACTATTTGGTGCTACGGTCATATCTTTGTTTTTTGTGCCCTGGCTGTTGGTTTGGGCGTGGATCCTTCCGCTTCCAGACAGCATGCAGGAACAGGCGGATCAAGCAGTTGACTACGGTTTCGAAGGAGTAATTCTGTATGTGGACGTGAAAGGAGAGTCACCTGAATACTATACTGCTGGGTGGCACAATCGGACAAAAAAAATACCGGCCAGAGAAGATGCTTATTTTAAAATAGGGAGCATTTCCAAACTCTATGATGCCGCGGCAGTTACCAAGTTGGTCAGCGAAGGTCATCTGAATCTGGATGGCACGCTCGCGGATTATTTACCGGAACTGAAAGGGAGGATCGCAAAGGCAGATCAGATCACCTTAAGGATGCTAGTGCAGCATAGAAGCGGAATTCCTAATTATACGGACACTCCCGATTATTGGGCTCATCCGAAGGAATCCAGGGAAGAAAACCTCCGGTTGATCCTCGATCAACCAGCTAATTTTGAACCGGGAGAAAAATACGAATACTGCAACACAAATTACCTGTTGCTCAATAAGATCATGGATACGGTTTTGGGTTATGGCAATTTCGAATATGTTCAAGAAAAAATATTAAAACCTCTCCACTTAAACCACACCTTTTCATCCATCCATGATGTGAATACCGAAGACATCATGAGCGGTTACCATGAAGGACACCCAGCGGATCTCAAATCAGACGATATAGGGATGGTTGCGAATGCAAAAGATATCGGGGTTTTCGTGCGGGCCTTGAATGATGGCACTTTATTTACGGAGAAGGAGCAAAAGATTTATGCATCGATTTATGAATCAGAACATTCCGGATGGGTGCCCGGATATCAGAGTTTTGCCATCTATCGCGAGGATTTGGACCTGGTTATGGTTGCATTTTACAGTACCACCGACCCTGATCTGATCAAGTGGAATCTGGCTGAGATCATCAATGGTCGCTTTGAAAAAATAATCAGAAGAGACCGCAGGGAATAGAGCCGGGAAGGGGTGGGGAGTAGTACTTTAAAAAAAACTTACGTTCATTGCGGCAAAATACCTCTGCAGTAATGATAGTGACAAACCAAAACAATAAAAGATGAGACAAAAACTGAACTTAATCACGCTTGGAACAGACGACTTTCAGAAATCCTTTCAGAAATCGGTAGACTTTTACGAAAAGGGACTGGGCTGGAAAAAGTCGGACAAAAGTATGGACGGTCTGGCCTTGTTTGATCTGGGGGGAATTATTTTGGCGCTGCACCCAAGACACGAACTTGCGGATGACACAACACTGAATTATCAGCCGACCACATTTTCAGGGCTCACCCTTTCGCACAACACACGGTCGGAAAAGGAAGTGGACGAGATTTTAGCGGAAGTGGTAAAACTTGGTGCGACAATCGTAAAACCTGCTCAAAAAGTTTATTGGGGCGGTTACAGTGCTTACTTCAAAGATCTGGATGGCCATCTGTTTGAGGTTGCGTACAATCCGTTCTGGGAATTGGACGAAAATGACAATGTAAAGTTGTAGTTGCAGCGAATCAATCAATGTAGGATCCGTAACAGTTACCGCTAGCGCAAAAATCGAAAGAAAAAATTTT
>QKAV01000245.1 GCA_003247185.1 Crocinitomicaceae bacterium | reverse complement strand
TTTGAATGATTACCTGAATCCGGATAATAATGCTTGTTTGTTGGATACAAGTGATTTTGGTCCAAATTATTCGAATGAACCATGTCCTACTTCTTGTGAGCTATGTCTTGAGGATTTGGGAACATTCCAGGAATTTAAAGACCAATGGGCAGTTGATTCACTTGGAGCCGGAACAAATTCAAGTAACCTTGCAGGTTCTAATCAATATTATTTAAATATCTATACACACCTGAAAGAAGAGTGTGAGAAAGGATGTTTACCACGATTTTCATGTGATTCATACGAAGGTATGATGAAGGGAGACGTAAGTCCTGGCGGACAATATGCATCTTTGGTTAGTGGAACACCCGGAAATGTAAGTGTGTTTACATCGGGGAACTGGTTTATTCCGTTCTTTAAAGGAAACAATGAATACTTCGACGAATTTGGAAATGGGGCTTTGATTGAGGCATATCCAATGCTTGATGGTACCGGACAGCCGGTTCTTAGCATAAGCGTGTCAGGCTGTAATACAGCTTATCAGTACCCGGGTACAAGCTGTCAGTTTCAGTTGTATCAGCTAAGTGCAAATGGACAGCCATCAGTAATGGTTGAACCATGGCGATTACAGCGAGAAGATTTTATTACAGCCTTTCAGTCAAGCTGGGCTGAATCACTTCTTGAATACCATCCGGAAAGCGTTCTGTTGGGCTATGTGTCAGCAATTTGTAGCGAAACGTATGAAGTAACAACCAGTTCAACGCCATTACCACTTTCGAGTGAGAATATGGATGCAATTCTAAGAGATCAAATTACAACATACGCTTTGGCAGGAACGAATCCTTATGATATCGATTTCTTGGCAGGCGATCCGCTTTATGATCAGGATCCGTATTTCCTGAATACTTATTCGATTCATAACATAATTGTGAATGGTAGTAGTGTAGATTTCAGTATGCTTAAGAAGGATCTGATGGAAGAGGCTCTCGGAACCAATTATAAAGGAACCGGGATGACTATGTTCAAGTATGCAGTGAAGGCTAGTCTTTATCCGAATGATTTTACTGTTGGTGTTCCTACCGAAACATGGTCTTCTATGTCGGGATTGCCTCAGGCAGATCAGGACATGATATGGGAGAAGTACAAATCATTCTATCTTTCATATAAGGCGGAAATCAATCAATTATTACTTGATTTCTATGGCTTTTCTAATGGAGTATTCAACGGATGCATTGGAGATGGAAACTTAACTCCGGGAATTAGTCCCTCATTTAATTTTAGTACATATTATCCTCCAAGTAGCTATCCTCAGGATATTGCAGTAATGTGTTTTAATCTATGGGGTTTGAACGCATTTACATTAAATAACCTGCCAATAACACTTTGTGGTGCTGAATTCGATGATAAAATAATACGGATCGTAAGAGTAGATGCGTTGGCAAATCCGCTGGATGATCCGAATACAACAATAGCTTTAGGATCTCAGGATGCGGATTATGCACAATGGGAACAGACAGGTCTTTGTCCGCTCGTGGTAGATGTAGAACGCATGTTAGATGATTTGTGCGCAAAAGTGGATGGACTGGGAGCAATTACAGACCCTTCCCGCTATAATTCCAATTTTGATCAAACCACTTTATATACTTTTACACCGGATTTGTTTGAATCGGCTACGGGAGTAAGCATCTTATCCGGACCGACGTCGAACGTGAGTATATCTACAGTACCGAGTTCAACGAACGTTACACTATCATTTACATATAATTCAAACACATCTACAATTGTCATATCCAATCCGTCAAATAGTGTAGGTAGCTTGAATTGGAATGCTTATGGTTCAACCTGGGATATTTTCGGAGTAAGTCACAGTTATCCAACCGGAAATGCGAACAACGAAGCTCAGGTTATCATATTAGCAGGCCCTGATTATAATTCTGCTCAGGAATACATTGCTGTTTACACGACTTCTGGATTCTCTTCATTCGAGTGCCCTGACTTACAAAATCCGGCGAACGATCCAAATTGTCATAAGGAGGAGAATCTGGAAAATGATGTTTTGGAATTGCTACAGAACTTGCAGATCGCTGGAAATTTACAGACTACAGTTGATATTACGAACTCTCCGTATTATGTCGGATCTACATTGCAGGAGGTGATAAATGAAACGACAGCATCTATTTATTATACACCAATAGGGACTAATGCTTTTAAATTTGGTTCAGCATCGAGCTACCTTCAATTTAATTTGAATCAACCGTTTCCGGGTTCTACATTTTTTATTGTTTCAGTTGAATTGAATGCGATCAACCATGATGTCGTTATTACCTATATGGATAACGCCGGAAATCTTGTAGAAATATCAGGAGCTTATTACTATACTAAGAATGGTGTTAAAGATATAGATCTTGATTTATCTTGTGCTTGCGAATCGGATGCTGATATAGAATATATCAATGATCTGGTAAGTACAATGCTTTCGAACCGCTCAGTTACGGATGGCACTGATTTAAGTACAATGACCAACATTTCTTATCTGCCTTATTCTTCTGCTTTTGTTTACAATTGGCAGAGCAATGATAATGGGGTAATATTTGACGTTTTTGAGGAAAGAGATCCAGCAGGAAGCGGTTGTCGCCATGAGCTGACATTCCCAGAGGGTGTAGCTCCGTCATCTCCATATATCATTTCTGAAACAGTGTATGATGAGATGGGCAGATTTAACTTAATTGTCAACGGAATTCCGGTGATATTAGAGATAGATTGCTATGATGCTGCGCCATGCGATAACTGTACACCTGATGGTGAGTTACAGGCCCCTATCAGTTGTACGGATGCTTATTCGGATTACTATAATAAACTGATCACATTATATAGTATGCCATCAAATTTTGCTTCAATTGATCCTGTCAATTATACCCAGGAACAAGAGATTTTTGCGAATGAGTACTATATTGACCAGACGACTTTCTGTCATTCGGATTATGCATATATCACAGATGCATACCTGAACTATTTGGCAACTATTTCCTATACGGGTATCGAAGAGGCGAATTACCTGACCATTAGTGAATTTGGTTCAACGCCACTTGGTTATTCAAATTCATTACTTTCTGCTGCTATAACGGCGTATTATTCATCGGGCAAGAGTAATCCGGAAAACCTAGATTACCTGACATGGAATGAATATGTGGGTACAGATTACATGTACGAACATCCAGGAATCTGTCCGGCGATGATGCCTGATCCGTATATTGAATTTCCAGAGATGAATCCATTTCCATGTAACCAATGGGAAGACAATGTTGCAGTCGTAAATGCTCAGAATCAATTTACCATTTACATGGAGCAAATGGCAGATGCCTTTAGACAGGCATATATCGAAGGAGCAATGGCTTCTGTCATAGAAACATATGATGAAAGCCATATTGATAAAGAGTACCACTATACATTGTATTATTATGACCGTGCCGGAAACCTTATTCAGACAGTTCCACCTAAAGGGGTACAACGTTTTGAATTTGATAATACCGGAGCTCCGATTTCATTCCTTGGATCAACTGTATCAGCGACTTTTGATGATATCAATGACTATCGTTTGAATAATCCTGAGGAGACTGCATTAACGGACATAGGTGTTACCGGTCAGCTGGCTCCGGCGCATACTTATAAAACGCAGTACCTCTATAATTCTTTGAATCAACTGGTGTATCAGAAAACGCCTGATGGTGGTGAGAGTTATTTCGCATACGATAAGTTAGGACGTTTGGTTGTGAGCCAGAATGCGAAGCAGGAAGTTGTTGACCAATTCAGTTATACGCTGTATGATGGTTTGGGTCGCGTAGTTGAAGTAGGAGAACTTACAACATCACCTGATTTGTTGACATTCAACGAGAATGGTAAGTTAATTTATCAATCCGGAGGAGCTGAATTTAATGTAAATACGCTTGGCTGGATCAATTATGCGAGTACATCAGAAGTTCTAGCTCGTGAAGAGGTAACCAGAACGGTATATGATGAACTTGGCTATATGGCGGCGACTTATAATGCCGGGACCTTGACCAGTCAGATTTATTCATCTGCTATGGTGAGTTCTCTCTTCGGATCGGGATACGAGGCAGACAATACCAGAAATCGCATTGTAGGAGTTGTATTCCAGCAAAATTATGATTCAGATATTAATGCCTACGAAAGTGCTATTTTCTATGACTATGATGTACACGGAAATGTAAAACACATGATTCAGGTTCTGAACCAACAGGAATTGGTAGATCTAAACCAGAATATCAAGCATTTGGAATATGAATATGATCTGGTGAGCGGAAATGTAAACGAGGCCGTATACCAAAAAGACAAAATAGACCAATACATACACCGTTACAACTATGATGCGGATAACAGGATAACTATAGCGGAAACATCCAAAGACGGCGTTACATGGGAAAAGGATGCGAAGTATTTCTACTATGAACATGGACCTCTGGCGAGAACCGAATTGGCAGAAGATAAAGTACAATCCTCAGATTATGCTTACACTATTCAAGGCTGGTTGAAGACAGTTAACGGAGAAGAAACCGGAGCTCAGACAATGATGGGGCAAGATGGTTTACAAACGACGCTGAACTCACAAGTAGGACGAGATGTTTATGGTTTCAGTTTAAGTTACTTTGATGCAGACTATGATGCAAGTGAAACAGCTATGCTAAATCATACCAATGGTACTGCAGCCAACGGAGCTAGTATCTATAATGGAAATATTCGATCAATGATTACAGCTATATCTGATGATCAGGAAATCGCATTACTAACGCATCAGACGCAGTATGAGTATGATCAGTTGAACAGGATAAAGGCTATGACAGGAAATAATATGTTCATATCCGGAAGTCCTCAAATATCTAAATACAGCTCAACGTACGATTTTGACGAAAATGGTAACCTGACCTATCTTACACGTAAAATTAATAATGGTGTAGGAGCTCCGGTAACGATTGACAATTTCACGTATAATTACCTGTCGGGAACGAATCAGTTGTTGCAAGTGTCAGATGCTGCAAATCATGGTATAGCGAACTTAGGTGATTTGGATCAGGGGCAAGGCACAAACAACTATGCTTATGATGATATAGGGCAGCTTACACAGGATCTGAACGAGGACATCGTAAAGATTAACTGGACAGTAACCAATAAAGTGGAATCAATTATATATACAGATTTAGTGAACCCGACGAAGGTTATTACATTTGATTATGATCCTATGGGGAACAGAATTGCGAAGCATGTTGCTACCAACGGCGAAATAAGTTCTACATACTACATTTTGGATGCTCAGGGGAATCAAATGGCAATTTACGAATATGAAACGGCTGCAGAAGAGTTGAATCTTTCAGAAAGAAATATTTATGGTAGTTCCCGTTTAGGACAGGAAAGAGTGGGCATGGTAATGCCATTCCAGTCTTTGAACCAAACCGTGACGCAAACGACGTACTATTCGGCTAAGAATTATACAGGTGATAAATCGTATGAATTAAGTAATCATTTGGGTAATGTCTTACAGGTTGTTACCGACAGAAAGCTTCCTGTTTTAGGTCTTAACAATGATGCCGATTACTACACAGCAGATGTAATTTCATACTCAGATTATTATCCGTACGGGATGCTAATGCCGAATCGTCATGGAAATGCCGGTAATTACAGGTATGGATTCAATGGAATGGAAGCCGATAATGAAGTAAAAGGAAGCAAAAATTCGTATGATTTTGGAAGTAGAGTTCATGACCCGAGAATTGGTAGGTGGTTAAGCGTTGATGCTTTACAGGTGAAATATCCATCATTAACTCCTTACCATTTTGCAAATAATAATCCAATAGTTTTTGTC
>QKAV01000072.1 GCA_003247185.1 Crocinitomicaceae bacterium | reverse complement strand
GCCCCCGTGCTCGTCATCCCACATTTTTTCCAGAAGGAAGTCCACACCGTGTTTGGCCAGTACTTTTGATTGCTCCCCGCCCAGGCCACTTCTGTAAGCGGAAGCATACGAGTAGATGCTTCTTGCCTGGCCGAGCATTGATTTTTCATCGTCGTGTGCATCGTTGCCAAGTTTATCAAAATGGGTGATAAACCCGCCGTTAACCTTGTCCATGGTTCGGCTATACCAGAAAGGAAGAAGTTCGTTGCTCAGGTGGTTTTCACATTCCTGTTTAAGAGCGAGAATTTCAGGCTTTAGATCGTTCATATTTGAGGTGCTAGTCTGTGTGATATCACTATTATTAAAAAATCTGATTATCCAGTTGCCTTGTCATTTGATGAAGCGAATAAGGGCTTTTGAAAAATAGAGTTTGAAGACTCTAATGTTAAATTTTCATAAACACCCGATGTTTTGCGACAAACAAAGTCTCATCCACTTATATAGACAACTGGTATATACTTAGATAAGGTACTTATAATATCGGTAAAAAGACTACTTATTTCGGCATAAAAGCTCGCGTGATGGGGTACTGGAATTTCAATACCTATTTGAGCAGAGGCCTTCCGAATAAGTAGATTCCGTAGTCTGAGATATAACGTAAATATTTTTGTTTGAGGATAGTCCGTTATTTATCTCCCTGAGTAATTAGGGTAAAAGTAACAGAATTGGAAATGAAGAATCCTGAGGAACTGTTCGAAAAGTTGATGAATGATGAGATCTCAAGAGAGGAGTTCGAAGCCTTGCTGGACGGCCTTGATGATGAAGTCATTGTCAAAAGATATGAGAACTACTTGCAGGCCCGGTTTGAGGAGGAGTTGGATTCATACATGGAAGAGGCTAATGAATCTCCTAAAGATGAGACGTCGCCTCAGGTGCCAAAGCTAGACATAAGCAAGGAGGAGCAGTCCGGAAAAAAGGGAAAAGCATCCGGTAGCAGGCAGTATCCCATTGCTGCCTCTATACTAATTTTGGTCGGGGTAGTTTTTTCAGCGCTGTTCGTCGTATCACGGATAGACAAAAAGAGCGATAATGCCCAGGCGAATTTGTTGTCCGGACCCCAGCTCATCACAAAGTCTACCCCGAACCGACGAATGTTCAGGATGCGACTGGAAGATGGAAGTCTGGTTCATTTAAATGCTATGAGCACGATCTCTTACCCGCAACAATTTGATTCCACAAAGAGGGAAATTGAAATAAGTGGAGAGGCCTATTTTGACATCGAGCGCGACGAAAGCAGGCCTTTTAATATCAAGGTCAAAGATTATTCAGTGACCGTGCTTGGGACCTCATTTAATATTGAGGCCTACGAAGACGAAGAGGATTTTGCTGTCGTGGTGGAATCTGGCAGGGTGAAGGTAGACCTTCATAAGGAGGGGTTAGATCCAGTGATTCTCACCAAAGACCAGAAACTGACCTACTCTCCTGGATCAGGTGAATTGGCAGTGATCCCGGTACATTCCGAAGATGAACTGAGCTGGCGAAAAGGCATACTTCGATTTGATTCAACGCCGATGACCAAAGTGGAAAAAATGTTGGAAAGGTGGTACGGCGTAGACTTGATCATTGCTGATAGCAGCATCTATGACAAGACTTTGACGGGGATTCACCAAAATGAAAATTTAAAATCAGTCATTGAGGCATTGACCTACGCTACCGGTACAAAGTATCAGATTAATGATAATTCAATCATCATAAAAGAATAGAGCTTATGAGAAATTTCTATCGTATCAACGATTTACTAATTACCAATTTTGGAGTTTTACTAACTGTTAAATTATAGAACTATGAATCTAAGAATGATTACTACGCGATTTATAAGACCGTTTGTTGTCTTATTGGCGGTTGCGGCTTATAGTTCAGGTTATGCTGATCCATTAGGCCAGGAAGATCTGAAGGATACTAAAGTGAAAATTAGTATCAAAGAGGGTAAAATCATTGAGATCATGAATGAGATCTCAAGTAACACAGAGTATTTCTTCATTTATGAAGATGCTATTAAAAATGAATTAAACAAGAAAATCAAAATTGAGAATGGGGAAAATCTACATGATCTATTAGGAGAAATCTCAAGAAAATCCAACCTGGAATTCAGGGCTGTGAACAACAACATTGTTGTGAGACAGCGTGTTGAGGAACAGTCACGCCTGGGAGCTGTCGGTACTTTTCAGCGAATTAGGATCACAGGAAAAGTGACTTCTTCTGAAGACGAAAGTGGGTTGCCAGGGGTGAACATTGTCGAGAAGGGTACCACCAATGGTACGGTTACTGATATCGATGGTAATTACTCGCTTGAGGTTCCGGGAACAGAAAGCGTATTGGTATTCAGTTCTGTGGGGTTTATGACAGAAGAGATCACTGTTGGTACTCAGGCAATCATCGATCTTTCTATGGCGCCAGATATCCAGGCTCTTCAGGAAGTTGTAGTTACAGCGTTAGGTTTGGAGAGGAAGGAAGCTTCTTTAGGTTATTCAGTAGGTCAGGTAGACGGCGATGATCTTACTCATGTAGCGCAGGAAAACGTTTTGAATGCACTTTCAGGAAGAATTGCTGGTGTACAGATTAATTCTGTTGGCGGTGCCGGATCTTCTGTGAGTATGGTAATCCGTGGTGCATCTTCGTTGACCAGTGACAATCAGCCACTATTTGTTGTGGATGGTGTTCCAATGAACAATACATTGAATAACGTCACAGAAATGGCTCGGGATACTAAAGTTGACTACGGTAATGCCATTTCAGATATCAATCCAGAAGATATTGAAAGCATATCGGTACTTAAAGGACCCAGCGCTGCTGCCTTGTATGGCTCGCGTGCTGGTAACGGTGTAGTTCTTATTACAACTAAATCAGGTAAGAAAAGTAAGGGTTTAGGTATTTCTATAGTTTCCAATACAGTATTTGAAAAACCTTACAAATTTCTTGAAAAGCACAATATGATGGCCAATGGTCAACGTCCTTATACTCAGGACAATCGCCCGAATAATGGTTTGCCTTATTTTGCTGTTAATGCCGGAGATTCTTACTGGGTAGGTCCCGAATTAGATAAAGGGATGATGGCTTATCAATGGCCTTATTTCAATGCAGAGGGAGAGTTGGAAGCTCGTGAATTGGTTTCACATCCGGATAATTACAAGAATTTCTTTGAAACCGGATTCACTACAACCAATGGTGTAACCCTTACAAATGCGACTGATAAGGTGGATTACAGGTTGTCCTATAATAATATGCAAAACAAGGGTGTTGTTCCAAACAGCGATTTGCATAGAAACTCACTTGGATTAAACTCTTCGGTTAAAATTATCGATAATGTAACGGTTAGTTCAAATATTAACATTGCTACTTCAGGGGCTGATAACCGTCCTGCATTAGGAAACCGTGGTGCTAACCCACTCCAATATTTATATGATATGAACTCTCATTTGGATATTGAGGATATGAGAGATTATTGGGTCCCCGGTCAGGAAGGACTACAACAAAATGCACCATATAATTTGGTTGTGAATAGTGATGGTACTTACGGCAAGAACGATGAAATGAATAATCCATTCTTTATTGCAAATGAGATAAACAATTCATTCCGCAGAGACAGAGTATATGGAAATGCAAAAGTGGATTGGCAAATCAGTTCAGACTGGAGTGCGATGGTACGTTATACTATGGACCAATTAAACGAAGTACGTGAAACTAAAATTGCGCCTAGCTATTCAAACGAGCCAAATGGTTTTTACGGTATTCGAAATATTTATAGTATGGAGCGAAATGCTGATTTCTTATTGGCATATAATAAAAACGTAAATAGTTTTAGTGTTAGCGCGTCCGCAGGAGGTAACTACATGTACAGAATTGGTTCATATCATCAGACCCAATCAAAAAACCGTGGTTCTGGATTGATTATCCCAAATGTTTTTTCTGTTGATAATATTTCTCCTGATAATCTTACTTATACTTCAGGTTATGGGGAAAAAGCAATTTACAGTCTGTATGCATTGGCTTCTTTTGGATTCAAAGACGCTATCTATTTGGATTTGACAGCTAGAAATGACTGGTCAAGTACATTACCAGAAGCGAATCGCTCATATTTCTATCCATCAGCATCACTGAGTGTTATACTTAGTGAAATGGTTGATATGGGAAGCAATGTCTCTCTCGTTAAACTTCGTGGAGGATGGGCACAAGTAGGTAACGATACAGATCCTTACATGTTGCTGGCTTCTATGACCAATGCAGGTGCATGGGGAAATCAGCCTCGATTAGGAACATCTTCAACTTTACTGCTTCCTGATTTGAAACCTGAGATTCAAACTTCCTGGGAACTTGGTGCAGATTTGGGATTTTTTGATAATCGATTAAGATTTGAGGGAACCTACTATGAATCGGAAAATGAAAACCAGATTTTAAGCATTGGTCTTCCTCCTTCATCAGGTAACACTGCTAAGAACATTAACGCCGGCCTTATTTCAAGTAAGGGAGTTGAATTAATGGTTGGAGGTACACCAATTCAAACTGCAGATTTGAAATGGGATGTGAACTTTGTTTACTCTAAAAACCGAACCAGAATTGAAGAATTAGCTGATGGTTTTGATTATATCCAACTCTGGACAGATGCTAAAGGTGGTGCTGTGACAAGAGTAGGCGACGAAATTGGACAGATTGTAGATGATATTATTGTTCGTGTAGAGGATCCAAATTCTCCATACTACGGATGGCCAATCTTAGATGACGAGGGTTGGGACGATTCAGACAACTGGGAAAATCACATGGATCCAGGGGACGAAAGTGCTGTTATAGGTAATTTCAATCCTGATTTCATCCTTGGTATGCAAACTTCTGTTTCTTTTAAGAAATGGACATTGAGTGCCAATTTTGATTGGAGAGTGGGAGGACAGTTTATCTCTCAAACATTCCGTTATGGTGAGTCTGATCTTCATACTAATCGATGGATGGACCGAACGCTGAAATTGAATAACATGAGCGGTTCAGAAATGGCTGCTTATTTGAAAGAAAATCAAGATAAGTATTTATCGCCTGACGGTGAATTCTATGTAGTTGTCGGTGGACCAACTGCCGAAACAGGTGGTTTGGAACATACTGAGGATGGTATCACTTTAAACGATGGAGTGTTTATGCCTGGCGTTGAAGGTTATTATGATGACGATGGAAACTTCATCATGGTCGCTGAGCACCTAGGTGATACAGGAACACCATTGATCAGATACCAGGATTTCTATGGATGGGGCTATACTCGTACTGCAATGTTTGATGCTGATTTTATAAAGCTTCGTGACATTTCAATATCATACAATTTGGGACCAATTAAGTCTATTGGTATTCGAAATGCTTCGCTGTCGCTTTATAGCCGTAACATTATGTTATGGACAAAAGCTGGTATAGGAATCGATCCTGAAACGGCATTCCAGGCTGAATCCGGTACTCAGGGAAGTGGTATTCAGTTTAAGCAGGGTATTGAAAGATACAATGTTACTCCATGGTCCATTCCTATAGGATTTAAGCTAAATGTTAGTTTCTAATATTGAAAATTATAAAGTCATGAAATTAATAAAAGGATTAAACAAAATATTTCTGGTTCTAACAGTAACGGTATTGGCATCTTGTGGAGATCAGCTTACTGAATTGAACGTGAATCCGAAAGGTGTGGACCCGGAAACTGTCCAGCCTAACCTGCTGGTCGCAACGGTCATTTCACAGACTGCTGCTCCATATCTGTCAGCCAATTATGAAGGAAAGTTTGCAGGTGTGATGAACTATGTGCAAAAAAGCGGCTGGGGAAGCGATTTAAATAAATATCAATGGAGCGGTACTTCCAGTTGGAGTGGTTATTACGATAACCTTAGAAATGCAAAGCTCTTATACCAAAGAGCTGAAGCGGAAGGGATGGAATTCCAGATGGGACTTGCCATCGTAATTAGGGCATTTAACTTTGCTTATATTAC
>QKAV01000161.1 GCA_003247185.1 Crocinitomicaceae bacterium | reverse complement strand
GTAGCTAGTCCGGCAGCAGCTCCGACTATCACTTTGACATCAAATAACCCTTCATCTTGTGGGGCTAGTGATGGTTCGATTGTAGTAAACGGAACAGGTTCAGGTGATGTTTCCTGGTCTGGAACAGCTTCAGGTGCAGCTACCGGGGTGACTTTGCCTTATACGATTTCTTATACAGTGTCATTCAATGACGGATGTGCATCGAACTCGCCTTCAGCTTCTTTATCGGATCCAAGTGCGCCATCCGCTCCAACAGTTACTGTAACAGACGGATGTGGTTCATCTACATTGACAGCGACAGGATCAAACTTGCTATGGTCAACAGGAGAAACAACTGCATCGATTACAGTAACAACAGGAGGAACGTATACAGTAACTCAAACGTCAGGAGGATGTACATCAGCAAGTGGATCAGCAGTAGCGAATCCAACAGCAGTACCATCTGCTCCAACAGTTACAGTTTCTGACGGATGTGGCTCATCCACATTGACAGCAACGGGATCAAACTTATTGTGGTCAACAGGAGAGACTTCTTCAATGATTTTTGTATCTGCTTCGGGAACCTATACGGTAACTCAAACAGTAGGAGGATGTACCTCGGCTAATGGATCTGTTTCTGCAAATCCTACCCCGATTCCATCTGCACCGGTAATTACAATTAATGATCAATGTGGATCAACTACATTGACAACCTCAGGAACGAATTTACTTTGGTCGACAGGCGAAACAACTCCTTCGATTACAGTAACAACTGCAGGTACATACACAGTAACCCAAACGGTGGCAGGATGTGCTTCGCCAAGTGGATCAGCTCCGGCAAATCCTATGTCTACTCCATCTACACCTGTAGTAACAGTAACAGACGGCTGTGGTTCATCGACATTGACGGCAACCGGATCAAACTTGTTATGGTCGACAGGAGAGACGACTTCTTCGATTACAGTAACAACAGCAGGTACATATACAGTAACCCAAACAGTGGGAGGGTGTACATCGGCTAACGGATCAGGAGTAGCGAACCCAGCAGCTGGACCTTCAGCACCAGTGGTAACCGTAACGGACGGATGTGGTTTATCTACATTGACAGCGACGGGATCAAACTTGTTGTGGTCGACAGGAGAGACGACTTCTTCGATTACAGTAACAACAGGAGGAACATATACAGTAACTCAAACAGTGGGAGGATGTACATCGGCTAACGGATCAGCAGTAGCGAGTCCAACGGCAGTACCATCCGCTCCAGTGGTAACGGTAACTGACGGATGTGGTTCATCTACATTGACAGCAACAGGATCAAACTTGTTGTGGTCAACAGGTGAAACAACTGCATCGATTACAGTAACAACAGGAGGAACATACACGGTAACCCAAACAGTGGGAGGATGTACATCAGCTAACGGATCAGCAGTAGCGAGTCCGACAGCAGTACCATCAGCTCCAACAGTTACTGTAACAGACGGATGTGGTTCATCAACCTTGACAGCAACCGGATCAAACTTGTTGTGGTCGACAGGAGAAACAACTGCATCAATTACTGTAACAACAGGAGGAACATACACAGTAACCCAAACAGTGGGAGGATGTACATCAACTAACGGATCAGCAGTAGCGAGTCCAACGGCAGTACCATCAGCTCCAGTGGTAACAGTAACGGACGGCTGTGGCTCATCTACATTGACAACGACTGGATCAAACTTGTTATGGTCAACGGGAGAAACAACTGCATCGATCACTGTAACAACAGGTGGAACATACACAGTAACTCAAACAGTGGGAGGATGTACGTCAGCTAACGGATCAGCAGTAGCAAGTCCGGGAGCAGCGCCATCAGCACCTGTGGTAACCGTAACAGACGGCTGTGGTTCATCTACATTAACAGCGACGGGATCAAACTTGTTGTGGTCAACGGGTGAGACAACAGCATCGATCACCGTAACAACAGGAGGAACATATACAGTAACTCAAACAGTAGGAGGATGTACATCGGCGAATGGGTCAGCAGTAGCGAGCCCGGGAACTGTACCGCCTGCGCCTGAGGTAGCTGTAACAGATGGCTGTGGTTCATCTACATTAACAGCAACAGGATCAAACTTGTTGTGGTCAACAGGTGAAACAACAGCATCAATCAGTGTGACGACAGGAGGAACGTATACGGTAACCCAAACGGTAGGAGGATGTACTTCTGCACCTGGAACAGGCAATGCGGCACCACAGACTATTCCGGCTGCACCAACTGTAACAGTAAACAATCTTTGTGGGTATTCTGAATTGACAGCGACCGGATCGAATTTGACATGGTCGACTGGAGAAACAACATCTATGATAACGGTAACAATTGCAGGAACATATTATGTTGCGCAATCATCAGGCTCATGTGTTAGCCCTGCAACAACTGTAACTGCGGTTCCATTATTAATTCCTGCGGCACCGGTTATTACAGCATCAGGTCCGCTTACATTCTGTGACGGAGATAGTGTTCAATTGTCAATTGCACAGACAAGTGGAGCTACCTGGTCAACCGGAGAAACGACTTCAGCGATTATGGTTTATACAGGTGGAAACTATTCGGTAACTTATACTTCGGCAAATGGCTGTACGTCTTCATCTTCTTCTACTACCGTTACAGTGAATCCACTTCCTGTAGTAACATTGAGTTCATTTGCAGATGTGTGTGAAAGCTCAGCAGCGTTCACGCTTACAGGAGGTTCTCCGAATGGAGGAGTTTATTCGGGTAATGGTGTTAGTTCAGGTGTATTCGATCCTTCTGTTGCAGGATTGGGTGTTCATACAATAACGTATACTTACACGGATGCGAATGCTTGTTCTGATTCCGCTCAATCTGATATTAATGTATTTGAATGTTTGGGTGTAGATGAAATGGAGCTAAATGGAATTTCAATCTATCCGAATCCGATAATATCAACTGCAAACATTACGAGTATGAATTTCAAAATCGAAACTGTGAAACTTTATGACGCAGCAGGAAGATTGGTATTTGATATTCATCCGAATGAAATGCAGTACGAATTGAATATGTTGGATCTTGAACCGGCAATGTATCACATAGTGATCACAATTGACAACGGACAAAACCTAAGATCTAAATTATTGAAACAGTAATTTTCTTCAGGAAAACTAGAAATGGGAGGCGAGAGTCTCCCATTTTTTTATTTAAGTGGATGTACAGAGATGGGGATACAAGATTGTGAAAAAAACTGCCGTTTTTCTTCTTTTTTATTTCTGTTAAATTTTCTATCTTGCATATCTAAAATTGTTAATACTAAACGCTAAGATTATGAAACTACGTTCTTTAGGCAACTCGTTGTCTTTCGTAGCTTTGGTGATGGCTGGGTTTTCTTATGGCCAGACTACCAAAGTTTTGAAATCTGAGGTGACTCCGCCCTCAATTGTTTACAAATCAACGGTAGGACCGAGTGGTCAGATTCGTTGTCACACAATGGAAGCTGATTCCATTCGCCGTGCTAAAGACCCTTCTTTACCTTCGTTATGGGATGAAGAATTATGGCTTCAACAAAAAATTGCTGAAATGAAACAGCAACAAGCTGAAGGCAAAATGCAGCAAACGGTACTTACGATTCCTATTATTTTCCACATTTTCACAAGTGGTTCGGGAGCAACAAATGTAGCCGCATCGCATATTCAACATCAGGTTGATCAGTTGAATCTGGATTACGGAAATCTTTCGGGAAGTTCTTATGCTGTGGCTGCAAATACCCAAATTCAGTTTTGTCTTGCTTTGGTTGATGAAAGTGGAAACACACTTGCAGAACCAGGTATTGAACGTATTACTTCGTATGGTGCAGGTCCTTTTGCCGATACAGATTTCGAAAATGGAATGAAGGCAGCTACTATTTGGGACCCGACTCAGTATTTCAATGTTTGGGTTGCCAATCTTTCTGGTGGATTGTTAGGATATGCGCAGTTTCCAAGTAGTTCGGGCTTATCCGGATTAAGTAGTAATGGAGGAAGTGCGAATACGGATGGTGTGGTGATTTTGCATACGTCATTAGGTTCAGTTGCCAATCCGAATTCAGCCGGAGGAGTTTACGGTATGGGGAGAACGCTCACGCACGAATCAGGTCACTGGTTAGGATTACGTCATATCTGGGGTGACGGAGGTTGCTCTGTTGATGATTTTTGTAATGATACTCCAAAATCGGATGCTTCTAATTTTGGATGTCCGAATACGAACAGTTGTACCGATTCTTATGGTTCTCCTTGGCCTACAGCTAATCCGGTGGATATGGTTGAAAATTACATGGATTACACGGACGATAGTTGTATGGATACCTATACGGCAGATCAAGCTACTCGGATTCAAACTGTAATGGCCAATTCTCCGCGTCGTAATACTTTAAATGCTGCCTCAGCAACAAAATGTAACGTTGTAACTTATGCGAACGACGCAGGTATTAACGGAATTTCTGATCCTTCAGGAAGTATCTGTGCTTCTTCAACATCAATTACTCCAACAGTTACATTACAAAATAGTGGAACAAGTACTTTAACATCTGTTACAATCAACTATAACCTGGACGGAGGAACTAACCAAACTTATTCATGGACTGGTTCTCTTGCTTCCGGATCTTCAGTGAACGTGACATTGCCTACAATGACTACTACTGCTGGTACACATACATTTAATGCTTCTACATCTAATCCAAATGGTAGTGCAGATGGAAATACAGGTAATGATGCGGATGTATCAAGTTTTAACCTGGTATTGGGAGGTCAAGCTGTGAATTTAATCCTGACTACGGATTGTTACAGTGAGGAAACTGCATGGGAGTTATTTGATTCAGGTTCTACTTTAGTGGCTAGCGGAGGAAACCAAAATATTTCCACTCCTGTAACAGCTCAACAAACGACTAGTACAAGTGACCCTGGAGTATATACTGCTCAAACTACAATTACAGAGTCATTTTGCCTTGTTGACGGATGCTATGATTTCGTAATTTATGATTCTTACGGAGACGGAATGAATGGTAGTCAATGGACTGGATGTAACGTAAATGGTACTTACCAGATTACTGATGGTGGCGGAGCAGTATTGGCTTCAATGCAAGCAGCTAACGGTAACTTCGGATTCTCTGAAACGTCTAACTTCTGTATTACTTCATGTGCCGCTACATTCAATGCTCCACAAACAATTACGGAGACTTGTTACGGAAACAACAACAACCAGGTAACAATTAACTTTACAGCTGGGAACTCTACAGGAGCTACTTACAATATTGGTTCAGGAGCTACAACAAACAACGTTTTCTCAAACCTTGCACAAGGATCATACAGTGTAACTGTTGTTGATGGTGACGGATGTACATCAGTTGTTCCGGTTACGGTTTCTGGTCCGGCTCAATTGAGTGTATCTGCTGTAGGTTCAAACATTTCATGTAATGGACAAACAGACGGTCAGATTACGGTAACTGCAAATGGAGGTACTCCTAACTATACTTATTCTGTTGGAGGAAACACTTCTTCAAATGGTACATACACAGGATTAGCAGCGAATACATACACTGTTTCTGTTGTAGATAACAATGGATGTACAGCTTCGACTTCAAGTGTGACTATTGCAGAGCCTTCAGTATTGTCTTCTTCAGTAGGTACAATTTCTCCTGAATTAGCGGGTAATGATGGTTCGGTTAACTTAGGTGTTACAGGAGGTACTTCTCCATACACTTACGCATGGACAGGACCGAATGGTTATACAAGTAATGTACAGGATCCAACCAATATGGCCGGAGGTACTTACAATGTTACGATCACTGATGCGAGTGGATGTACATCAACTCAAACCGGTATTGTTGTGCCTTCTCAGTTGGGTGTAGATGAAAATGGAGATATGATCTTCTCGATCTATCCAAACCCATCTTCAGGGATATTCAATGTAAATATTTCAAATCCTTCGGATAATGCTTCTGTTCAGGTGATGGATATTGCAGGAAGAATTGTTTATAATAATGACAAGGTAAATGGTGAGATTAAAATTGATCTTACATCATTTGCTGACGGAAACTATATGTTGGCTCTGAACTTAAACGGTGCTACACATGTGAAAAGAATCACGTTGAAAAAATAATCCAACACGATTTTTGATAAAGGGCGCTTCGAAAGAGCGCCCTTTTTATTTACATTCCTTAATTTCGTGCATATTTTTACAGAATGAAGATCAACGCTCACGGACATATCTTACCGGAACCACATGAGATTCCGGAATTCATGAAAAGAAAGAAACTCTTCTGGATTGATGAGGATCGGAAATTCATGCGTCAGGGAGATTGGAGTCGTCCGATCACAGACCCAAGTTTTTTCTTTGAAGAGAAACTACTATGGATGGACAAGTATAAGATTGATCATGCTGTAATGTTGAATTTGTCCCAATTATATTGCAATGGCTGGGAGCGTCAGGATGCAAAGGATGCAATTCAATGGCAAAACGACTTTAATGCAAGCGTACAGAACCGGCGTCCGGATAAATTCACGTGTGGATTTGTGGTTCAGCCGAAATATATTGAAGATGCTTTGCAAGAGATGGATCGGGCAGTCAATGAACTGGGGCTTTCGGTGTTGTGCCTACCAACACATTTTTTGAACGATGATGAAGAGTGGGTTTGTACCATAGATGAAAGTACTATTCCCATCTTTGAAAAAGCAAATGCATTGGGACTTGCAATAGAAATTCATCCGTATGACGCGGAAAAAATGGTGAAATTGAAAGATCAGTACTGGCGTTTTCACCTGATCTGGATGATGGCGCAAACTGCAGATGCACTGCACCTCTATGCTTTAAAAGATTTCGCCAATAAATTTCCGAATATCAGAACATGTTTTGCGCATGGGGGGATGTTTGGACAGGCTAATTATGGGCGCCGTCTCCAGGGCTTTGACGGAAGACCTGATCTTTTTGAAAATACACAGGATCCGCGGACATCGCTTGGCCATCCGAATTTATTCTTTGATACATTGGTTCATGATGCTTACACGCTTCAATTGCTGAAAATTCGTGTGGGTTCGGATCAAATATTAGCAGGACTGGATGATCCGTATCCCTTAGGGGAAATGGAAGGTGTCCGAAATTCCTATCCGGGAAGAGTGATTGATTTTGCCGTTGAAGCAGGAATCTTGTCGCAAGAAGAATCTAACCGTATTTGGCATCAGAATATCGAACGCTGGCTCGGAAAACAAATACCATCAACTAAATAACATAAAAGAATGGCTCAAAAACCATCCATTCCAAAAGGAACAAGAGATTTTTTACCCAATCAGGTAGCGAAACGCAATTATTTATATGACACCATCAAGCGTGCCTTTGAAAAATATGGGTTTCAGCCTATAGAAACCCCATCCTTTGAACTTTCAAGTACGCTTTTAGGAAAGTATGGTGAAGAAGGTGATCGTTTGATTTTCCGGATTTTAAATTCAGGAGATAAAATGAAGAAGGCGGATCTTCAGGCGTTGGAAGAGAATAATCTGCCACGTTTTGCCAACTCTTTATCAGAGAAGGCTTTGCGCTATGATTTAACAGTGCCTTTTGCACGCTTTGTCGTACAGCATCAGCATGAACTGTCATTCCCCTTTAAACGTTACCAAATACAACCTGTATGGAGAGCAGATCGCCCGCAACATGGAAGGTATCAGGAGTTTTACCAGTGTGATGCGGATGTAGTAGGAAGTGATTCGTTAAATTATGAAGTGGATTTTGTTTTACTTTTCGATGAAGTACTCTCAGATCTCCGGATACCGGATTTTACGATCAAGATCAACAACAGAAAAATTCTCTCAGGGATAGCTGAAATTACAGGCGAACAGGATAAACTGATTCAAATCACTGTTGCAATTGATAAACTGGATAAGATCGGTAAAGAAGGAGTAGAGAAGGAGTTGAGGGAAAAAGGTGTTTCGGAAGCTGCGATACAAACGATTCAGCCTCTCTTTGATTTGACGGGAAGCAATGAGGAGATTACTTTGAAGATGAAGGAGTTTTTGAAGGCATCTGAAATTGGACTGAAAGGAGTGGGGGAGCTGGAGTATGTTTTCAGTAAAGTGGAACTGATGGGATTGCAGACGGCTAAACTGGAATTTGACGTTACGCTGGCAAGAGGTCTGAACTATTACACGGGCGCAATCTTCGAAGTGAAGGCGAACAATATCAATATGGGGTCGATTTGCGGAGGAGGAAGATATGATGACCTTACAGGTATTTTTGGAATGCCGGGCATGTCAGGAGTGGGGATTTCATTCGGAGCAGATCGTATTTATGATGTCCTGAATGAATTGGAGCTTTTCCCTGTTGAAGTTTCGAGTGCATTGGATGTTTTGTTTATCAATTTTGGTGAAAATGAAAGCGACGCTTGCCGTTTATTCATCAGAGATATCCGGGCAAACGGGATTGCAACTGAGCTGTACCCGGACGCTGCAAAAATGAAAAAACAGATGAAATATGCCAATGACAGAGGTGTTCGGTTTGTAGCAATGGTAGGAGAGTCCGAATTGGAAAGCGGACTGATTCTGCTCAAGAACATGGAAACAGGAGAGCAGGAGGAATTGAGCATTGAAGAGCTTATACATCATGTAAAAAAGTGATATGAAAACATTTATTATAGGTAGCGATTGGATTACGCTGGATCAATTTGAAGTGATCCTGGATCACGGTTATCACATAGAGATCAGTGAGGAAAGGAAGGAAGCCGTATTAAAGTGCCGGGCCTATCTGGATGAGAAAGTAGGTTCATCGGACGATTTGATTTATGGTGTAAATACAGGGTTTGGTAGTTTGTGTAACACCGCTATCAGTAAAGATGAGCTGGAACAATTGCAAACGAACCTGGTCCTTTCTCATGCTTGCGGAACAGGGGATCGTGTACCCGACCATATTGTAAAAAGAATGCTGCTTCTGAAAGTTATGGGATTATCTCAAGGAAATTCAGGAGCGCAATTGGAGACGATCGAACGCTTGATTTATTTCTACAACAATAATCTTTTACCTGTAGTTTATCAATTGGGGAGTTTGGGAGCATCGGGTGATTTGGCTCCATTGGCGCACATGTCTCTGCCTCTGCTTGGTGAGGGAACCATGGTGGTTAAGGGCGAAGAATTGCCGTCGAGATTAGTACTTCAGCGAAATAATCTGGAACCTCTTAAATTGAAGAGTAAGGAAGGTTTGGCCTTATTGAACGGAACCCAGTTTATGTCGGCGTACGCAAGCTATGCCGTTGCAGCTTCCCAAAAACTTTTCAAAGGATTTAATACGGTAGGAGCACTTTCTCTGGAGGCGTATGACGGTCGGATTGAACCTTTCGGAGTAAATGTAAATGCAATCAGAAACCAATTGGGACAAATTGAAACGGCAGAGTATTTCAGAACGATTCTGGCTGATAGTGGAATTATGAAGTCCAAAAAAGAACATGTACAGGATCCTTATTCGTTCAGATGTATTCCACAGGTACACGGTGCTTCGAAAGACGCCATTGATCATGTTTCGAATATCGTTGAACGGGAGATTAATGCCGTAACGGATAATCCGACTATTTTCCCGGATGAGGACGAAGTTGTTTCAGCCGGTAATTTTCACGGTCAGCCCCTTGCTATTTCAATGGACTTTTTAGCCATAGCCATGGCAGAATTGGGGAGTATTTCTGAGCGTCGTGTTTATAAACTGATTTCAGGAACAAGAGGTCTTCCTGCATTTCTGGTGGCAAATCCGGGACTTAATTCAGGTTTCATGATTCCGCAGTACGCGGCTGCCAGTGTAGTGAGTCAAAATAAACAAATGTGTATGCCTGCCTCTGTGGATTCAATAGATTCCAGTAATGGACAGGAAGATCACGTAAGTATGGGGGCAAATGCAGGGACGAAGTTGTACCGCATAATAGAAAATTGCTATCGAATCCTGGGTATAGAATTAATGAACGCCTCACAGGCTGCGTATTTCAGGAAAGGAGAACACAGTAGTGTTACGGAAGAATTACTTCAATCATTCAGATCTCAGGTAGAAGTTGTAAAGGATGATTCCTATTTACATCCGCTCATCACAAAGAGTGAACACTTTGTAAGAGAAAAGTTTTAATTTTAGAAAAAACAATAGCATGACGGATTCTTTGGACGTATACAATGAAAATGGAGGGAAAAAATCAAGACCTGGATTTCTTACTGTTCTGGGAATTTTGAGTTTTATTACGATCGGAGCAAATATTCTGATTACAATTGTTCAGTTTGCAACCGGAAGACCATCTGAAGATGCAGTTCTGGAGCAACGCGTTGAGTTGACAAAAGTGGTAAATGAAATGCACGATACCGGCATGGATAGTTTTGCCAAGTTTTTTGAGCAGGCAATCGCTTTAAATGAGGAAATCAATGCAAACTTCTATCTGGCTTTAACAGTTTCCCTCATCACTTATCTCGTGGGATTAATCGGTGTGATTTTTATGTGGAAAGCGAAAAGGCTAGGTTTCCATCTCTACATTTTTTACTGTCTGTTAGCACTGGGAGGAATTTATATCTATGCGAGTGCGGCAAATGTTTCATCTCTGAGTTTGATACTGGGAGGGGTATTTTCGGCCATCTTCATTTTCATGTATTCGAGAAATTTGCACTGGATGACGCGTTAGTGTCCGGATTGCCCTGAATAAAGGGAAAATCTGCTATCTTTGTGGCAAATTTTGAAACATGATCACAGTTAATAATTTGTCGCTTCAATTCGGAAAACGTGTACTTTTTGATGAAGTAAACGTGAAATTTGTTAATGGTAACTGCTATGGGGTTATCGGAGCGAATGGAGCGGGAAAATCTACATTCTTAAAAATATTAACGGGAGAGCAGGATCCTACCACGGGTAATGTATCATTGGAACCTGGTAAACGTATGGCGGTCTTAAAACAGGACCACTTCGCTTTCGATGATTTTGATGTATTGAATACAGTGATTATGGGACATACCCGTCTCTATGAGATCATGACGGAAAAGGATGCGCTTTATGCAAAACCGGATTTTTCCGATGAAGATGGGATGCGTACCGCTGAGTTGGAAGCGGAATTCGCTGATTTGGAAGGTTGGAATGCAGAGACGGATGCAGCAACGTTGCTCTCGAACCTGGGGATCGAAGAATCCAAGCATTATATGAAGATGGGTGAACTTTCAAATGATTTGAAAGTACGTGTTTTGTTAGCCCAGGCACTGTTCGGAAATCCCGATGTTTTGGTACTTGATGAGCCTACCAACGACCTGGATTTGAAGACAATCTCCTGGTTGGAGGATTTCTTATTGGATTTTAAGAATACTGTAATTGTAGTATCGCACGACAGACACTTCCTGGATACTGTTTGTACACACGTTTGTGATATTGATTTTGGTAAGATTAATCTGTTTACAGGTAACTACTCTTTCTGGTATCAATCTTCGCAACTGGCAGCTCGTCAGCGTGCTGATAAGAATAAGAAAGCAGAAGAGAAGAAGAAAGAGCTTATGGAGTTCATCGCGAGATTCTCTGCCAATGCTGCGAAATCCAAACAAGCTACCTCCAGAAGAAAAATGCTGGATAACCTGGATATTGAAGAAATTCAACCGTCAAGTAGAAAATACCCGGGAATTACATTCCACCAGGAAAGAGATGCGGGAAATCAGGTGCTGAATATCGATGGTTTGACAAAATCAATTGATGGAGTAAACCTGTTTAAGAACATTACATTAACTGTAAATAAAGGGGATAAAATTGCTGTGATTTCGAGAAGCTCTTTGGCGATGACGGCTTTATTTGAGATTCTTAATGGCGAGATGGACGCGGATTCAGGATCCTTTGAGTACGGAAAAACGATTAAAAGTGCCTATCTGCCAAATGAAAACCATAAATACTTTGAACATAAACTTCCTTTGATTGACTGGTTACGCCAGTATGCGGAGACGGATGAAGAAAAGGAAGAGGTTTATTTGAGAACTTTCCTGGGAAGAATGTTGTTCACAGGTGAAGAAGCGATGAAAACTGCAAATGTACTTTCCGGAGGAGAAAAGGTGCGTTGTATGCTTTCAAAAATGATGTTGGCAAAAGGAAATTTGTTAATGATGGATGAGCCGACCAATCACCTGGATCTGGAATCAATTACAGCGTTGAATAATGCCATGGTTGAATATCAGGGTACTATCCTGTTTACATCTCATGACCACGAATTGGTGAATACGGTTGCGAACAGGATCATTGAGATTACTCCGAACGGACTGATCGATAAGATGATGCCTTATGATAGTTACCTGGAAGATGATAAGATTCAGTCTTTACAGGAAGAACTATACGCCTGATTATTTCTTACTTCTCAAACTAATTCTACTCTATGTCAACGGTAAAATTTTCCTTTAGTCGCGAGTTAACAAGTCAGCAATACGTTGTTATCCGCGCAGAACTACCTGTTTATAATGACGAAACTATCGTTTATCTTCCGGTGTGGAGACCAGGTAGATATGAATTGGGGAATTTTTCTAAAAACGTAAGAAACATCAGGTTCTATGATCACCGTGAAGTAGAATTGGACTATACAAAAACTACTGATTCCACCTGGGTGATAAATACACAGGATGTGGAGTTTATTTCTGTATACTATGAGTATTTTGCGAATGAACTGAACTCGGGTTCAACATTTATTGACCCGAAGCAATTGTATGTGAACCCGGTGAATTGCTGTGTGTTCACAGATGAAACCTTCAACCATACGATAGAAATTGAAATTGATCAGCCCGAGGAATGGCAGATCGCAACTTCAATGGAATCTGAAGGAAATGTGATGAAGGTTTCCGGATATGATGAATTGTTTGATTCTCCTTTCGTTGCTTCTGTGCTTTTGCAGGAACGTTCATTTGAATCAAACGGGACATTGTTTCATATTTGGTTCAATGGTGTTGTAAAACCGGACTGGACGAAGATTCTTTATGATTTCAAACGATTCACGGATAAGCAGATTGAAGCGTTCGGAGCTTTTCCTGCCAAAGAATACCATTATATCAATCAAATTGTTCCTTTTAGGAAGTATCATGGTGTGGAGCACTTAAAATCCACGATTATCACCCTGGGACCGACTTTTGAGATTTTTGAAGAGCTTTACTCGGATTTGTTAGGAGTAAGTTCTCATGAATTATACCATTCATGGAATGTGAAGAGTATTCGGCCAATTGAAATGTTTCCGTATGACTTCAAGCGTGAGAATTACTCGCCGCTAGGATACTTATGTGAGGGGGTTACAACCTATCAGGGTGACCTTTTCCTGAGAAAATCAGGAGTGTTTAATGACGATGAATTCTTTACGGAATTCGGAGATCAGTTTCAGAAGCACTTTGATAATCCGGGAAGATTGAACTATTCTGTTAGAAATTCATCTATAGATACATGGCTGGATGGTTATGATGTAGGGGCTCCGGGAAGAAAGGTTTCCATATACACCGAAGGATGTTTGTTAGCATTCCTTACGGATATCTTCATTATGCGTTCCACAAATAATGAGAAAAACATTGATGATCTCATGAGGTTATTATTTGAGGAGTTCGCCCAACAGGGGAGAGGAGTTTCTGAAAATGATTACCTCACTTCGGTAGAATGTATTTCGGGTAGATCATTTGAGGGGTATTTTAATTTGTACTTCGTTAAGCCGGGTAATTTGGAATCAGAATTAAAGAAGGCTTTGGATTACATCGGATGCGAATTGATTACTGGGAAACCTAAAAGTATTTTTGAAGAGAAGTACGGTGTTAAATATGCGGAACCAATTAATGCTGCCACGATAAAAGTTGTTTATCCGGGAAGTCCGGCGGACAGATCAGGATTGATGCTTGAGGATGAAATTTTTGCTGTAAATAACATCGCCCTGACTAAATCACTGGATAAATGGATCAGCCATTTTCAGGGAGAAGAAATTAAGCTGTTAGTCCGCAGAAATGGAATCTTTGTGGAAATTCATCTGAGGGAACCGGAGGAAAACTACTTCTTGAAGTATTCTGTGAAACACACTGACGGGAAAGATGCCGCACAAGAGCATGCTTTCGCTAAATGGATTTCTTAACTCTTACCACTTATAGCTGACACCCAAACTTGGAAGGATTGGGAACTGATAAATCGTCTTGCTGGTTACACGGTTAATGTAGAAGATATTCTTTCTGTTGTAGATATTCGTAATACTTCCGACAATCTCCATACCTGTATCATTCTTGAACTTGAATTGTTTTTTTACAGTCAAATCCAAACGGTGATAATAAGGCAGACGTTGCGAGTTGAAATCTCCCAGTAATGTAGCTACGTAGCTTGGATTGTTTGTCGTATAATTAGTTGTTACGCCTTGAGAGAAGTTTTCTTCCTGATAGAATCCGGCGGTAGGAGTGAAAGGTAAACCGGAACCAAGATTCCATCTTACACTTACTTCCAGATCCTTCTTCTTACCAAATAAGTATGTACCTACCAGGTTGATGTTGTGACGGCGGTCAAATACCGGATAGTAGGTGTTAAATCCGTCCCAACGTGTGTTCTTACCATAAGAATACACAGCCCACAGGAATAAACGGGTATCGGAGTACTTTAACAAAAGGTCTGCTCCGTACGAAACACCATCCTCAATAATGAAGTCCTTTTTGTAGATATCGTCAATATAAGAGAACTGACTGATATCATCGTACAATTTATTCTGGTTGATATTGGACAATTGAGAGAAGTACTTGTAGTACCCTTCAAGGTTCATGGAGAGCTTTTTAGTGAAATCATACTCAACACCGAAAATGGCATGATAAGCATACTGCAAACCATTTTTCGGGTGTTTTTCCTTTTGGAACTGCGAAACGAATGTTTCCTGTACGTTTGTCGGTGCAGTCAATAATCCGTTGAACAACTTTACAACATCTTTGTCTGAGGTTGCGGATGTGAAGTTTTGAGAATAACGACCTCCGGAAGCTTTGAATCTCAGTTTTTCAGATGCATTGAATTTGATTCCAAGTCTCGGTTCAGGTGAAATGGTACCATAAGAAGCATAAGCCTGAACACGCATACTAGGTTGGATAACCCAACGTGTTGTTACCAGACGGTAATTTACATACGCACCGATTTCTGTAGTAAACTGCTGCAATTCGATTTTTCTCTTCAATTCATTGTAAGTCTCGAAATTGGTAGAGAAACCACTGAAGTTAAATCCATAGTTGAATTCACTTTCATTTTTCAGAAAATAGGTGAAGTCAAACCCAAGGTCAAACCCTCCAATAGAACTGAAACGTTCCAATGTATCTGTACTGGAAATAGCTTCATCAAATGTGGTCTTAAACTGAGAACCGTTCAAGTGCCCTTTCATGATTAGTGGTGAGTTTTGAGGAACCATTAAGAAGTTCAGACCTCCACCTGATTGATTCCAGTTAATCGCAGCTTCAGGGTATTGAACACGATCTGTCTGGTGAAAACCGAAAGCACTGAATTTTGATCTGCCTGCTCCCTTAAAAGTGATCTTACCGTATAAGTCCGTAAAGTTGAACGGCATTCCGTAAGAGTTACCTGTTGTAGTATCTCTGTTGATATTCGGATAAATGGTTTGAGATGAATAGTCGATCAAACTGTGTTTTGCAGAGAAAATGTAAGTTGCTCCACCCGGACCTTTGTTTTTCGATGAAAAAGGACCTTCTACAACGGCTTTCGCCATAAATGGTGATGCAGATACTTTCCCTGAGAACTTCTTGGTATTTCCGTCACGGTAACTAATGTCCATAATGGAAGAAATACGACCTCCGTACTGAGCATCAAATCCACCCGTGTATATGTCTACGTTCTTTACCAGTTCCGTTTCAAAAATGGAGAAGAAACCAATGGAGTGGAACGGATTATAGATTGTCATTCCATCCAGTAAGATCTTATTCTGGATTGGCGTACCACCACGAACGTATAATTGTCCTCCCTGGTCACCTGTGGTTACTACCCCCGGAGTTACGGAAAACGCACCTACGATGTCGTTTTCAGCTCCCATACTTGGAATTCGCTCCAAACCTTTTTTATCCAGTTTGATCGTGGAGATCAATACTTCGTTTTTCTTTCTTTTGGATTCTGCAGTTACCTGAACTTCTCCGATATCCTGAACCGCCTCCTGCTTTTTTAGTTCAAAAACAACATCTATGAATCCTGAGCTTTTTACAACTTCTATATCTTGTGTCTGGGATTCATATCCAAAACTCTCAGCCTTAACGATATACTTCCCCGGTGAAATTCCAGGAATAGAATAAAGACCATCAATGTCTGTAATCGCACCTGCAACAGTTGAACTATCGCGTTTCATCAACCTCACCTTTTCGTAAGGCATTGGCTCACCGTTTGTTTTATTATAGACCGTCCCACGGATTGTAGTTTCCTGAGCCAAAGAGAAAAGACTCATCAAGGAGAAAAGGGAGACAAGGTACAGTTTCATAAATAGTTATTTGAAGGCCGAATATACGATTTTTAAAGTAAAACTACTTTGTAGTAACCGGCGCTATTACTTTAAATGGAATAAAGATTGAGTGAACGGTATTACTTACGGAGTATATGCTTCGCTTTGTTCCAGTATAAATCCATTGTAGTCAGATCGCAATCAGCAATATGTAGTCCGTCTTTTTCGATCAACTCTTCCATAAGTTTGAAGCGGTTTACAAACTTGTTGTTTACGGCTGACAAGGCATTTTCGGGGTTGACATTTATGAAACGTGCGTAATTTACAAGAGAAAATAAAAGATCCCCGAACTCCTCGTCAATCAGGTTCTGCTGTTTCGATTGGATGGCTTCTTTTAATTCAGCCGTTTCCTCTTCAACTTTCCCCCAAACTTCTTCAACATTGTTCCATTCAAAACCAATACCTTTTGCCTTTTCCTGAATACGAATCGCTTTCACCAAAGAAGGCAGGGAAGAAGGGACTCCTTCCAAAACAGATTTTTTCCCCTCTTTCAGTTTTAATTTTTCCCAGTTAGCTTTTACCTCATCTTCTGTAGTTGCATTTACATCACCATATATGTGAGGATGTCTGTACACCAGCTTGTCGCAAACGGCATTCAGAGCATCTGCTACATCAAAAGCACCTTTTTCAGAAGCTATTTTGGAATAAAAAACCAGGTGAAGAAAAAGGTCTCCGATTTCACCTTTTAATGAACTCAGGTCATTTTCTATGATGGCATCAGCCAACTCATAGGTTTCTTCTATCGTTAATGGACGTAATGAATCAAGCGTTTGTTTTTTATCCCATGGACATTTTTCCCGAAGGTCATCCATTATATTCAATAATCTCTCAAAGGCCAGTAATCGCTTGTCCATCTTTATTTTTATTTCAAAATTAATAGATTGATCCGAAATGAATGTAATTCTTAATTTTACGGGAATGCGAAATAAAGTACTGACGATATTATTTTCATTTCTCTTCCTGGGGCTCAATGCCCAGTTGGAAACAAGATTGGAGGGAAAATTCAAGTTGGGCTTTTTGGCGGCACATAGAAGTGTAATGGGGCATCTTGCAAACAGTCATGCTGTAGCAGGTGAATTGAGTTACGTCTTTAAAACAAATGGCGAGCGCAAATGGCATAATTTCTATGGAAAACCTGAGTACGGTGTTTCATTATTTGTAGGGTCAGTGGGGAATATGGAACTCATGGGGATGTATTACGGAGGTTTCTCATTTATGCGTTTACCGATTATTAAAGGAGAACATTATCGTTTGTCCGGAAAGTTGGGCGTTGGGTTAGGAATCGCATCCAAGTTCTATGATCCGGAAGATAGTGTGCTGATGTTGAGTATAGGAGTAGGTTCGCGTTTGAATGCGTTGGTTCAGCTTGGTTTAGTGAATCAGTTCTATTTCGGCAAGAATTACTTCTCACTTGGGGTGGATATGACTCATTTTTCTAACGGATCAACCAAAGTTCCGAATTATGGTTTGAATCTTCCTTTTATTTCCATCGGGTACGGGAGGACAATCAAAGAATCAAGAGCAGATACCTTATATCAGGGAAAATATTTTGATCCTTACTGGGAATTCGGCGTAATGGGAATTGCATCTGTAAAGCAGATTAACCCTGTTGGGAGTAAATACTACGGTTGTTACGGGTTGAATCTTGTGGGAAGGAGGTATTTTTCAGGATCTGCCGGACTGGAGGTCAGCCTTGACGTGTTCTCTAAGCAGGCGATTTTGGGTTACGAACCGGAGGTTCCGAAGACACAAGCTGATATTATACAATTAGGGGCATTTGCAGGCTATCTGATGCCTTTCAATAGATTACATGTAGTTATCGGAATGGGGTACTATCTAAGGGATAAGTTTCAGCCTGAAGATCCTGTTTATCATCGGGTGGGAATGCGCTATGTGTTTGACAATGGGATCAATATGAATTTGGTGTTGAAATCACATTGGGCGAGAGCGGACTACATTGAATACGGAATTGGTTATACATTCAGAAAATGAGATTACTAATATTATTCTTTTTATCGGTTACGGTTCTGAGTTCGTGTAAGAAACCGGAAGACAGAAAGTGTTGGAAGTCTACAGGTGTTGATTCGGAACTGGAAATTGACCTTCCTGAGTTTAAAGATCTGTGGTTAGGACCGCACATGAATTTTGTATTGGTTCAGGACAGTGTTTGTAAAGCTGTTGTAAAGGGAGGAAAGAATCTGATCAACCTGATAGAGTTCAATATGGTGGATGATCAGATGCAGGTGGTCAATGGCAATAGTTGTGCATTTTTGAGAAGCTATAAAAAGGAGGTTACCGTTGAAATACATATCAATCATCTGGACAAGCTGCAATTTGAAGGTACCAAGCCGTTGATTTGTCAAAATCAACTTAAACAGGAATATCTGTCATTAGTGATTAGAGATGGGGCAGGACATGTGGATTTTGACATTGATGGCAAAAACCTGATGCTGATCATTACGCATGGTTGGGGGAATTTCAATTTACATGGAAAGTTGAACTATTTAAAGCTGGAAATGAATGGGAGTGGATTCGGATCTGCCTACGATATTGATGTAAAGGATTCTGTTCATGTGATTTCCAACAGCAGCGATGATGTCAAAGTTGATATCGACAGCGTGTTGTTCAGGGGGCAAACAAAGAGCCTGGGGAGCATTTATTACCGGGGGAACCCCACTTTGCTTGAGTTTAATAAATACGGTGATGGGACGTTGATTGATGACAATTGATTAATTTTGTAGTATAAAAGGAATTGTTATGGCTGTTATTTTGATATCAATAGGATTGTTAGCTCTTGGATTTGGTGGAATCGCTATCAAAATCTGGGCGAAGAAAGACGGACGATTTGCAGGTACATGTGCAAGTCAGAATCCACTGTTAAACGAAGAAGGGGCTCCTTGCAGCCTTTGCGGAGCAATGCCATCGGAGCAATGTAAGACGGAAGAACCGGCTGCTTAATTTATACGTTTCGCTTTAACTGCATCAGGATTTTAAATGCCTGATCAATATCGTTTGAATTTACAATTGCCGTAAACTCATTTGCAGTACTTACTACTTGTTCAATGTTAATACCTTCCCATGCCAGGTGTTTCATGATGTAATAGTACACACCGTACGTTTCGGTATTTGTTTCAGGTAATTTCACAGTAATAGAAGACAAATCTTTATTGTGCGCTTTCATTCTCTCTTTTGAAAATGATTGCTTTAAGATGTCTGAATATTTGGCATTTATGATGTACGTTGTTTCTGTAATACCTCTGCTCAAGGTGAAGAATGAGTCCGTGTCATCACCAATTTTCTGAATCAGTCCATATTGAGCTTCTCTCAATGAATCTGAGTTTTCAAAGGTAAAATCAGCGAGATCGGAACGAACCAGAAAATCACCTATTCCGCCAATGACCATGTTGATTCTGACATCTAAGCGGTGGTAGACTCCGGGAGTCATTCTTTTTATAGCCATTACAATAGCTCCCTCCTTAACCTCTTTACCAACAACTTTCTCAATCTCCGGACGGATTTTTCTTGCCAGCGCCGAAATGTTGATCAGGTTTTCAGTCATAGCTTCTCGTAAAAACGGGCTACGGTTAATAATGTCTTCAGTGATTTTGCTAATTGTACTCATACGTTCAGGCTTAGTGCAATAATACGTAAAAAAATCTTACACTTTGTTAATTAAATCACGCTTAGCTTTTAATAAGTGAGTTTAATCTTTCCTGAGCCAGTTCCAAAGCTAAATTCAATTGTTGTTCTCTTGTGAGGTCAGAGTTATCTATCTCTACAGCGTCGTCGGCTTTTCTTAAAGGACTTTCTGCCCGGGTGGAGTCAATGTAATCACGTTGGGTAAGATTATCACGTACTTCATTGGCATTACTGTCGATTCCCTTGCTTTTTAGTTCATCCAGTCTACGTTGTACGCGGACTTCGATATTAGCAGTTACAAAAATTTTAAGTTCTGCATTCGGGAAAACTACGGTACCGATATCTCTTCCATCCATCACAATACCTCCGAGTCGTCCCATCTTTTGTTGTTGGTCAACTAAGAATTTTCGGACTTCTTTAATCTCTGCAATAGGTGATACATGATCGGAAACAGGTTTGTTTCTGATTTCCTGTTCCACATCTTCATTGTTCAGGTGAAGGTGCCTGAAGGTATCTCCCACTTTTTTAAAGGAAATGGAAATAGAGGGGAGGAGTTCAATCAGTTTTTTTTGATCGATGGCTTCGCCTTGAATGATATTGTTGCGCAGAGCGAACAGTGTAACTCCACGATACATAGCTCCCGAATCAATAAAGGTATAATCAAGCCGGGTAGCAAGTTCTCTGGCCAGCGTGCTTTTGCCGCATGCAGAATAGCCATCAATTGCGATCGTAATTTTATGATTTCCCATTAGTACAAAGAAACAAAAAAGGGACACATTCCTGTGTCCCTTTAATATGATTTTCTAATCTTCTAATTAGAAGTGGAAAGTCATTCTCAAAGATGCAGCTGGTCCGAAAACTGTATTCAAGTTGTCAGAATCAAGGCTGAATCCAGAAGTTTTAGAACCTTCAACAGTTTGAGTACCAACAGATGTACCATCAGTAGACTCAGTAGTTGTAGAGCTAGCTCCGTTAGATCCGAACATAAGTCCCCATCCGAACTCACCACCTACAGCGATACGAGGCAATACGAAGTACTCAGCACCGATGAATCCACGAAGACCCAATCCGAAGAAAGATCCACCTTTCATTTCAGTAATACGAGCACCGTTACCGTAAGTATCAGTAGTGATGTTAGCACCGAAGTTAGTTGTAGAAGCTCCTGTTGTAGTCATTGCGTTTCCGTAAGTGTAAGTAGATTTACTTCCACCGAAAGCAATTCCTAATTCACCTCCGTAGAAACCTTGAAGACGACCGAAACCTCTTCTCCACTCAAGACCACCAGAAAGACCGATGTTTGTTTGGCTCATTTTGTAAGAGTCTTCTTTCATTGCAGGTAAAGCAGGGTAAACCGGAGCAGTTGTAACACCGTCATCAGCAACCATTGCATTTCCTGAGTTAGAACTAAGACCAATTCTTAAACCTCCACGGTAAGCCATATCATCAGCAGCAAAATATTTACCGATAATTCTTTGGTCACCTACTAGGAAGTTCCAAGATGGAGCAACGTTAGCACCGTTACCACCGATCAAGTTTCCAGCATAGTTCAAGAAAGGTGTAGCATCAATACTGATAGCCCAGTCACCTGAAGCTGGCAAATAATCTTCTCCTTTTTTTGATGTAAGGTCTTGTGCAAAAGTTGCAGATGCACCTAGTACTACCGCAACAGCTAAAATTGACTTTTTCATAAACATTTAAATTGTTTGGTTTGACCAAATGTACTGTTCTTTTTCCAAAAAGGTTACAGAAAACTATAAACAATTTGTAGTTTATAACCAGTAAAAATTGTACTTAATCG
>QKAV01000182.1 GCA_003247185.1 Crocinitomicaceae bacterium | reverse complement strand
TGTCGGAGGTATTCGATTTTACCGGCCAATCGCCATAGGTGCAATAGTGAAAGTTAATGCGAAGGTCATTTACACCGGAAGAACCAGTATTCATATTGCGGTAGATGTTTACTCAAGAGAAGTAAGAGAAGGAGAATTCAGTAAAACCACGCATTGCGTTATTGTGTTTGTTTCAGTGGATGAAAACGGAAATCCGATACCAGTAAAGCCATTACCGTTGGAGACAGAGGAAGAACGGGAACTGGCGAACTATGCAAAACGACTGGTCGATCTCAGAAAATCAATTGATGAAGAAATGAGTCGATTTTTATAAATTTGAATTATGGAAAATAAAAACGAAAATCACGTAAATATAGAATTGTCAGAAGAAGTATCGAATGGTGTCTATTCAAACCTTTCAATACTTACACATTCACCTTCGGAGTTTGTGGTTGACTTTGTTCAATTAATGCCAGGTGTACCTAAAGGTAAAGTACGTTCACGTGTAATCATGACTCCGCAGAATGCGAAACGTCTTTTGGAAGCATTAAAGGATAACATTCAGAAATACGAGCAGCACTTCGGATACATAGACATTGATAATGCACCGCCTATGCCCCCGATGAATTTTGGCACCCCAACAACTGAGGCATAATTAAAGGAATTCAACTTCTTTTTCCCAGATTGCAGTATTACCGCAAGCATCTTTTACTTTGAGTTGAAGCTGTTTAATTCCTTTTAACTCGCTTGGTATGGTAAAAGTGAGTAGGTTCCCCTTGTATTCATATTCCACAAGGTACCACTTGCCATCAATAAAGAGGTCGTAGTCTTCTATGCCTGATTTCGGATCACTGATATTCCATACCAGAGTTGATTTAGAGGCAAAATTGGTTTTGTTCAGTATGTTTACAGGAAGAATACGGGGTTCGTCTTCATCTCGCTTGATGGCGTATGAACCGAATGACTTTGATTCTGCGATTAGCCAACCGTCCTGATAAGCGGTCTCGAGGGCTTTTCCATTAACTCCGGAACTACGCACTTCAATATATGATTTGCCATCATTGGGATAGTCCGTTTTCATTTTTACGGTTATCGCACGCTGAATCGGGAATTTGTCATCTAAGATTTCACCGCACATTGGCTTCTCATCTTTCAGAACGGGTTCATATACTGTCCCTATTCCCATTTCAACGATGCAATTACTGCCTGCATAGCGATATTGCGCTCCCGGTTCAATGTAATTTTTACCATCACTGATGTGCTCCTGATAGTTCATCGGGCCCTCACCTACAAAGACAGTAAAATTCAACTCGGATTGATTTCCTTTCAGATCATAAGCAATGTACTTTACCTGATAACTTTTTCCGGGCTCCACGTAAAGAATTCCTTTGTTCTTCTCACTCTGATAGATTGGAAGGTCGTTTTCCGTTGTTCGGAAACTCTTATGAAAATGCTTTCGAAGAACATGAAAAGCATTGTAATCCATGTGGGAATTGATATAACGCGTAGATTCGAAAGGAATGCGCTTGATTGCCTGGCTGAAGATCGTGTCCTTGTCAACAATCAAATACGAACCGTAAACACCACACTGATTCATAGCTCCGTCGAAGCGATCAATTACATCAAAAGCAAAACCGATACCTCCCAGCTTATTGGAAAAATCTGAGCTAATGTTGACGGCGTCCGCCCCTATATAATAACCATATTTTCCTTTCACGACCGTTTTGGTGATCTCTCTGTTCTCAAAGCGATAACCGTCAGGATCAACGCTGTAAATTTTTACTCCACGAATTTCTGGCGCTTTATTATCAGCAATATCGAAGCCGTACAAAAGCGGGTTTAATGCATGTTCCGTTTTTGTATCTCTCAATTCGAAGTGCAAATGTGGAGCTGTAGAACTTCCGGTATTGCCCGAAAGTGCAATCACCTCACCTTTTTTTACAGGGATGCTGTTCTTCTCCGGATAAATCTCCACTTCATAATTCTGCTCCTGCTCCTGAACCTTTCTGATAAGTGAGTCTATCTGGCCTTTAAATTCAGAGCAGTGAGCATAGACGCTTGTTATCCCATTGGGATGATCAATGTAAACCACTTTTCCATAACCGTAGGCGGAAACCTTTACTCTTGAAACATAACCGTCTTCGATAGAATAGAGACGATATCCTGTTTTTAGGTTCGTTTTAAAATCGAGCCCCATGTGAAAGTGATTGGTCCTCAATTCTCCGAAATTAGAAGCCAGAACAAGAGGGATTCCCAGTGGGGGATGATAGGGTTTAACGCCTTCCGATTGTGCAAAACCTTGTACGATTGATACGAGAAAAAGAAGAACGGTGGAAAAGGTGATTTTCATATTTTTCAAAAATAGAACTTTGAAAAAATTCCATCAATATTCGTACAAAAAATATTGATTCTCCACGGACAATACTATTTTTGTATAAAGTCGCGGACATGACACAGAAGATCGAACGGTTAATAGAAGAGCTAAAAATGAGAGCAAACGAGCTCAAATCAAGCTTGTTAGCTGAACGTGAAACAAATTCGAAACTACAGCAGGAAAATGATCGGTTGAAAGCTGATCTGGAGGTGCTTACTGATGAATTAAGCAAGCGCAATGCGGAGTTTGTCGAATTGGAAAAAAGTGTTGAAGCGATGAAAGAAAACAACACTGTTTCTTCCGAAGTTAAAGTAACCAAAGAAGAGATAGATGAAATGGTAAAGGAAATAGAGTACTGTATAACTCAGTTAAAACAATAAAATGGCAAAATTGTCCATCAAAGTAGTTATCGCCGGAAGAACATATCCGCTTTCAGTTAATGAAAGTGAGCAGGATAGGGTTTTGAAGGCAGCTGAGGATATCAATAATTCAATCAAGTTACTTCAAAAAAACTACGCTGTCAGAGATATGCAGGATTTGTTAGCAATGACAGCATTGCAACTGGCATCTAAGGCAGATAAAGGAGTAACAACAGAAACAGCTGATTTCAGTTCAATTGAGAACAGCCTTTCTGATCTGTTGAACGCACTCAAAGATTAAATTTTATCATTTTCATTTGTCGCAGTGTGTTAGTGAATTAATACATAAAGACCATGAACATTGTATTTGGATTAATAGGATTACTTGCCGGAGGGTTGGTAGCTTTCCTTGTTCAAAATGTCTTCCTGAAAAATAGAAAAGAGCAGATCTTGAAGGAAGCTGAGAAGGAAGGTGAAAACCTGAAACAACAAAAGATTCTGCAAGCAAAGGAGAAGTTCCTTAAGTTGAAGGAGGATCACGAGCAGACAATGAAAGATCGTGAACGCAAATTGCAGTCTGCTGAAGATCGTACAAAGAGCAAAGAGAAGACCTTGTCTCAAAAAATCGAGGAAGTTAACAGAAAGGATAAGCAGTTATCAGGTGCACAAAGTACGATGGATGCGAAAATTTCTGCGCTTGATTCGAAGCAACAGGAAATTGAAAAATTACATCAAAAAACTGTCGCAGAATTATCTAAGATTTCAGGTATGAGCGCTGAGGATGCGAAGTCACATTTGATGGAAGCATTAAAAGATGAAGCTCGTACAGGAGCAATGGCGCATATCAATGAGATAACCGAAGAAGCAAAATTGAACGCCAATCGCGAAGCGAAGAAAATCGTAATCCAAACGATTCAACGCGTTGCTACGGAGCAGGCAATTGAGAATTCGGTATCCGTATTCAATATTGAATCAGACGAAGTGAAAGGACGAATTATCGGACGTGAGGGACGAAACATTCGTGCATTGGAAGCAGCAACAGGAGTAGAGATCATCGTAGATGATACACCTGAGGCGATTATACTGTCTTGTTTCGATCCGGTAAGAAGAGAAATTGCAAGATTGGCACTACATCAATTGGTTTCGGATGGGCGCATTCACCCTGCCAGAATCGAAGAAGTTGTTTCCAAAACAAAGAAACAATTGGATGAAGAGATTGCAGAGACAGGAAGAAGAACCTGTATCGATCTTGGAATTCACGGACTGCACCCTGAATTGATGCGAATGATCGGAAGAATGAAGTACCGTTCTTCATACGGACAGAATTTGCTTCAACACTCGAGAGAAGTAGCGAATTTATGTGCAATTATGGCGGCAGAGCTGGGGCTGAATGTGAAATTGGCGAAGCGAGCAGGTCTGTTGCATGATATAGGTAAAGTTCCGGATGAAGAACCGGAATTGCCACATGCGATCCTTGGTATGAAGCTGGCAGAGAAGTTTGGTGAGAAACCGGATGTATGCAACGCAATCGGGGCTCACCATGATGAAGTTGAAATGACGACTTTGATCTCGCCAATCGTTCAGGTTTGTGATGCTATTTCGGGAGCACGACCAGGAGCACGACGTGAGATTGTTGAATCATACATTAAACGTATTAAGGAACTGGAAGGACTGGCATTGGCTTACGATGGTGTATCAAATGCATACGCGATTCAGGCCGGACGTGAATTACGCGTGCTAGTGGAAAGTGAAAAAGTTACCGATGCTCAGGCAGACGAACTTTCATTCACGATCTCTCAGCGTATTCAAACGGAGATGACGTATCCGGGACAAGTTAAGGTGACTGTGATCCGCGAAAAACGCGCTGTCAACTACGCGAAATAATTTTGCCCTTTTTAGGAATGGCATCTATAAATAAAATATGGAAAGATGAAGATCGTGGTTTCTTTACCACGATCTTTCTTTTATGGATGATCACCTTGCCATTCGGATCCAATTTGGGTGGAATCAGCCTCGGATTCTTCACAATCTATCCTTCATTTGTACTTCTGCTCTTACTGTTTTTGAGGTTTATCTGGACATTTCAAAAATGGAATATCGGACTGAAATCATACACTTTTTTTCTGATATTCTGGGTCTTTTACGCTGTGAGTAGCCTCTATTGGGCAGAAACGATAGGCATTGAGGAATGGAAGTTTGACGTGAAAAGTCTGATCATGCAGTTGTTAACTGTTTCAACACTTTTCGGAGCGTTTTACTTCTTTGGAAAGGACAAATTTTTCCAATTGTTTAATTCCGGACTTGTAGCCTTTTTGATTGTCTTGATTATCGCAGGATATTATGAATTCTATACCGGAAATCATATTCTGGGACATTTTACAGATAAAATGATGTCAGAGAATGAAGTACGACCATTTTTTTACGCTCCTTCATTTGTATATGATAATCCAAACGACTTTTTAGTCTATTATAATATAGTTCTGGCCATATTAACCTTTCAATACCGAAAAGGCAGACATCGGGCATGGCTGTTACTGATTGCCGTTTTTACAGGAATAATATTCGGGCTTTATGCAGATGCCAGACTAATGCTGGTTACGGATATCATTCTGTTGATCTGGATATTAATCAGAACCTTTATCGATTATTTTGATTCATTAAAATCATTCAGGTATTGGATGATTCCACTGAGTCTGATCCTGATGACAATCGTGTATGTAAAGTCGGAAAAGTTTTTCGGGCCGAAATACGTAGAAGGGAATTATACAACAGAAGGTATTTATGAAGTATTCCCGCTACCGGATACTTCCGTGAACTCGATTGACGTCAGAAAAAACCTGCTTTCAAATGGAATGGACATGATAGCAGAACAGCCGTTAACAGGTGTTGGAGCCGGACAATTCAGGTACAGGCATGCTGAAAAACTGGTAAATAAAGATACAGGTACAGTGCAGGGACCACACAATTTTACCGTCGAGGTGCTTTCGCAATATGGTATAATCGGTTGGTTGCTATTCATATTTTTATTTGTAGCCTTTGCTGGTACGTTTAGCAGGTTCTGGAGTGCAAAAAGAAACTATTACCATTTGTTGATTCTATTTGTCATTTACCCTCTTTTTAGTTTAACGCCCTCGTCGTTTTTGTACATGGACATTAATTGGATATTTCTATCTTTCCTGATCATATACAGCTTCGCAATGCCATTTGAGAAGGAATAATTCTATGTCTGAAACGAGAACATATTACAAGAATTTTGTGACTATGCTTTCCGGGAATGCGCTAAGCCAGGTAGTTCCCTTCATTATCGCGCCTATACTTACAAGGTTATTCTCTCCGGAGGATTTTGCTATCTATACGAACTTTCTTGCGATTTCAACGATGATCGGAATTGTTGC
>QKAV01000138.1 GCA_003247185.1 Crocinitomicaceae bacterium | reverse complement strand
TCGCTCTGCCCGGATCAGCCTTCCAAGCTATGTCAATGTAGATAGCGATTACCAATTGTTCCGATTTGAAAACGACTCTGCCTGGTCAAAAGGAACAGGGTTTGAACAGGAAAAGAATACAATTAAGGACAGCCTGATCCTCGCCATGGATTCATTGATTCAACGCAAAGATCTTTCATTCCGGCTCAAAATGGATCCCTCGGGGCGCCCCCATCTCGCTCCATGGATCGATGTGGAATGGGAAATGATATCACTTCAATCTGAATTGAGCTTTAAACGCACGCAGGAAATCATCTGGGAATACTTCACACTGGACCCCATGCCGGATAGCTCTGCATTTCGCATAGAACTCACCTCGGCCTTGTATTGGAATAACGGTAATGAAAGAAGGTGGGATGCCAAATTCATTGCCCGCCCGAAAATATCCGGAGAGGAGCTCTTCAAGCGATTCAATCAACAACGCAAAATAGAAAACAATGAAGCAACCGAATATGCGAAAGCACTTCATAAAATGAAAGCCTTCACTCAGAATTACGAAAAGGAAAAAGAAGCATGGATCGCGGAATATGAAAAGAAGAATCTGGAGCGGGAATCAGAGTTGAAAAGGCGTGAAGAAGAATACCGAAGACTTCAAAAAAGCATCGAAAAACAGCAAGACGTAATGAATACTTTTTCAATTAATTCATTTGGGATATACAACATCGACTGTGTGAATAAATTCAATCCAATTGCATACAAATTGATCCGTTTACCTGATCATTCAGAAGTTTCCAATTCGACTGTATTCATTGTTCTTGCAAACGCAAAATCAGTAATCAGAATCAATGTCTGGAACAAGGTCCCGGTTCTAAATAATGAATTTGAAATATTTTATGTGACACTGAACGGTGACTTAAAAGAAGTAAGCGAAAAATCAATTCAGAAACTGAAGGAGTCTGCCTATCAGCAGGGAGATCAGGCAGTAGAACTAACCAGCGTCAGAAAATCAATAGACGATCTCCCCATCTAGGGTTGAAGATAGATCGCTCCATTGTCTAACGAAAGTTCATGCTCTTCAGTTACCGGCAGGTAGGCCATTTTGATTGGAATTCCTGCCGGATCTTCTAAGTCTTTATAATTTCTAATAAGCATGTATTTTCGTTTGCGACTCGAGATCAGCCACCTGTTTTTATAATCTATTCCTATGAACTTCTTCCCCGGCAACATGATTTGATCGCCTATTCGTAACAACATATATTTTGTCTGAGAACCCAGCCTTCTTCTGTAATTATTAACCATTGTTTCGATTTTCCCCAACATCTCAGGTTCCGAATAAAACACAAACAACTCCCCTTGATTTCTGTATGTAACGAGTGGCGAATTGGAATTAAAAACGATCAATTCTTCAGTGCTCAGCTTACTGTACCTTTCAAACTGTACGAATATCAACCCGACAAGCACACTTACCAAAGCAACTTTTCGGGAATACTTCAATCTTCCGGTTATCAAAACAATCAGCAACAGAAGGTATAAAAAGATCAATGCCCCACTGCTTAAATCAAAACCTTTTGCAACCGAAAAGGGAATTCTGGCAATCCATCCGATTAAATATTGAAACACGGCAACCAAAATGCCAAGGGCCGCACCTAACCATCCTGCAAGCAAGTGAACTTTGCCAAGAAAAAGGAATGAAAGTCCAATCCCCAGAATAATACCCGCAAACAACATTACCAACAAATTAGACAACCAGAAGTAGTTGGCAAATTGTCCAAAATGATAGAGTACAAGTGGTACGGTAGTAATTTGCGCCGCAATCCCAACGGCTGTCCCCTGCCAGATTTTTCTTAAATATTTATTCCTGATATATACTACTCCGGACACTTTTCGGTAAAAAACCAAAATACCGAGCATCGCTAAAAAGGATAACTGGAACCCCAGGTCATACACCACCAGGGAGTCTGCAAACACTAAAACGAAGGCTGCAAATCCAAGTGCATTTAAAGAATATGAATTCCAACTGTTCAATTGTGCAAAAAGCAACACACCAAACATAATAAATGATCTTACCACCGAAGGAGAAAACCCTGTAAGTCCGGCATAGAAAAAAGTAAGAATCAAGGTCAGATAGATTGCAGCTTTTTTGCTCACAAAACGACTCATTCTCTGCAGCAAAAAATTGAGCAGCAGCATAACTATTCCAACGTGAAGGCCGGAAACGGCAAGTACATGCATAGCGCCTGCATCCTGAAAATTATTCACTGTTTCATCTGCCAGGTAGCCCTTATCTCCAAGTATAATTGCAAGTGCCAGTCCTTGGGCGTCACCAGGTAAGTATTCCAGCACCAAACTTTTAGACCATTCCCGAATGCTAAGCAAAAACTGATGAAATGAATATGGCCGATGATCTACTAAGCGAAAATCGTTTTCTCCCATAAATCCGTGATATCTGACATTTCTTCTGTTGTAGTATGCCTCCACATCAAATTCCCCCGGATTTCCTTTCGATTTTATCCGGTCCAGTTCCAGTTGAAAGACAAGCTGGTCACCATAATTCTGAGACTCCTTCGTTGTTACAATAATTGATTCCGAACAGGGGATCAATTTCCCTCCATTTTCGTATGCATGAGTTGTAATAAAGACCTGATTCCATCCCGACTCTGAAGCCTTTACTTCCATTATCTCTCCGTATCCTCTGAGGACTTGCATATCATCCGGAAGATTCCGGTCGGATCGTTTGAAAATCACAAGTATAGATCCAAAAAAGAAAAATGCTAACAACAAGATGAAACCACTGTACTTTCCTTTTAAAAAGACTGCCACAAACAATGAAAGGAAAAATCCTATGGATACGTACTCCAATATATAGGGAGTAGTAACGAAATGATCAGCAAATACCACACCGACAATCAAAATGATCGACAGCAGCAGAAACAGTGATGTGGTTACTCGAATCAATAGCTTTTTTCGATGGTGAATTCCGGTTGAATAACTATCTTTACAGCCTAATTATACAAATAATAATGATCAAAATTACGCTACCGGACAATTCAGTCAGAGAGGTTGAGAAAGGAACAACTGCTCTCGACGTTGCAATGAGTATCTCAGAAGGGCTTGCGCGAAATGTATTATCTGCCAAAGTAAATGGTGAAGTGATAGACGCTACCCGGCCAATTAATGAAGATGCAACCTTGCAATTACTGACCTGGAATGACGAAGAGGGTAAATCTACCATGTGGCATTCATCTGCCCACCTGATGGCAGAAGCGATCGAATTCTATTATCCTGGCGTTAAGTTGGCGATAGGTCCTCCGATCAAAAATGGTTTTTATTATGATGTTGACTTCATGGACTATGAGATCACCGAATCGGATTTGGTAAAGATCGAGGAGAAAATGAAGGAATTAGCCAAGCAAAAGAACCCGTATATCCGTCAGGAAATCTCCAAAGTAGAGGCGATCAAGTATTTCGAGCAAAAAGGAGACGAATACAAACTGGAATTATTGGAAGATCTGGAAGATGGAAAGATTACTTTCTACACACAAGGTGAATTTACAGATTTGTGTAGAGGTCCGCATATTCCGAATACCGGATTTATCAAAGCTGTGAAACTGACATCGATAGCCGGTGCTTATTGGCGTGGAGATGAGAACAGAAAACAGTTGACGCGTATCTATGGAGTTACTTTCCCGAAAGCTGCCGAATTAACGGAGTATCTGGAGAAAGTGGAAATGGCAAAAGCCCGCGACCACAGAAAACTCGGAAAAGAACTCGAGTTGTTTACCTTCTCTCAGAAAGTTGGTCAGGGATTACCACTTTGGTTACCGAAAGGAGCCGCGTTGCGCGAGCGTCTGGAAAATTTCCTGAAAAAGGCACAGCGCAAAGCCGGATATGATCAGGTGATCTCTCCGCATATCGGAAACAAAGAACTTTATGTGACATCAGGACATTACGCGAAATACGGAAAAGACTCCTTCCAACCGATCCACACTCCGGACGAAGGTGAAGAGTTCTTATTGAAACCGATGAACTGTCCGCATCACTGTGAAATCTTCAAGTCGAAACCAAGGTCCTACAAAGATCTTCCTGCCCGATTTGCTGAATTCGGTACGGTATACCGTTATGAGCAATCCGGAGAGCTGCATGGTTTGACCCGTGTTAGAGGATTTACTCAGGACGATGCGCATATTTTCTGTACACAGGATCAGGTAAAAGACGAGTTCAAAAAAGTAATTGACCTTGTACTTTACATTTTTAAAACCTTGGATTTTTCCAACTTCAAAGCTCAAATCTCATTAAGAGATCCTGATGCTCCGGAGAAATATATAGGTTCAAAAGAAAACTGGGAAAAAGCGGAAAGTGCAATTATCGAAGCTGCTGCGGAGAAAAACCTGAATACCGTTGTTGAATATGGTGAGGCAGCCTTTTACGGACCAAAGCTCGACTTTATGGTCGAGGACGCATTGGGGCGTGAATGGCAATTGGGTACGATTCAGGTGGATTACAACCTTCCGGAGCGCTTTGAACTGGAGTACACAGGTGCTGATAATCAGAAACATCGTCCGGTAATGATCCACCGCGCGCCATTTGGTTCTATGGAACGCTTTGTTGCCGTGTTGTTGGAACACTGTGCAGGCGACTTCCCGTTATGGTTAACGACAGACCAATTCGCCATTTTACCAATCAGTGAGAAGTACAATGATTACGCACAAAAAGTTTTGGATTTGCTAAATAATTACGATATTCGCGGTTTCGTAGACGATCGTAACGAAAAGATAGGCAAGAAGATACGTGAAGCGGAAATCGGAAAGATTCCATTCATGTTGATCGTTGGAGAACAGGAAGCGCTTAATGAGCAAGTATCTGTAAGACAACGTGGTGAAGGTGATAAGGGTTCACTTTCCATTAAAGAGTTTGCAGATCTTGTAGGCGATCTAACCGAAAAAGAATTAGCTTTAAACGATTGACAACTGAATGAGAAAACCAGGAAGAAAGAATTTTGTAAAAAGAGAAGAGACTGAGCAACACAGGATCAATGAAAAGATCACTGCTCGTCAGATTCGATTGGTAATGGACGGAGAAGAACCGAAAGTAATGTCGGTTTTTGATGCCCGTAAAATTGCCGAGGAACAAGATCTTGATTTAGTTGAAATATCGCCGAAAGCAGATCCTCCGGTTTGTAAGATTATGGACTACCGTAAATTCTTATACAACCAGAAGAAAAAACAAAAAGAGCTCAAGGCAAAGCAAAGTAAGATCATCATCAAGGAAATCCGTTTCGGTCCCAACACAGATGATCATGACTTTAACTTTAAATTGTCTCATGCGAAGAAGTTTCTTGAAGAAGGAAGTAAGGTAAAAGCTTACGTATTCTTCAAAGGAAGAACGATCGTCTTTAAAGACAGAGGTGAAATTCTTCTTTTGAAACTCGCGCAGGAGCTTACCGAATTCGGTGTTATCGAACAGATGCCACAGTTGGAAGGTAAAAAGATGATCATGATGATCAACCCGAAAAAGAAAATTTAATAATTAAAGAAGCTGATATAGCGTCACTAAAAACAAAGAGAGATGCCAAAAATGAAAACTAAATCCAGTGCAAAGAAGCGATTCACAATCACTGGAAGCGGTAAAATCAAAAGAAAGCACGCTTTTAAAAGTCACATCTTGACTAAGAAGTCGACAAAACAAAAGCGTAACCTTACTCATGCAGGTTTGGTTCACAAATCAGATGAGGGGAATGTTAAAGAACAATTGTGCATGAAATAATTCGTCTCTTGACGAATCATGCATAGGTTTAAGTGTTAACCAAGTATTGAGTATCCAAGCCATCTGAAACAGTGATGCACTCCTTATTAAAAAACAAAAAATTATGCCAAGATCAGTAAATCATGTTGCTTCAAGAGCACGTCGTAAGAACGTAATGAAGCACGCCAAAGGTTACTTTGGAAGAAGAAAAAACGTTTGGACTGTAGCGAAAAACGCCGTTGAAAAAGGATGGTTGTACGCTTATGAAGGACGTAAACAAAAGAAAAGAAACTTCCGTTCATTGTGGATCACGCGTATCAACGCAGGTGCACGTATGCACGGAATGAGCTACTCTCAATTCATGGGATTAGTAAACAAAAGCGAAATTGAATTGAACAGAAAAGTTCTTGCAGACCTTGCAATGAACCACCCTGAAGCATTCAAAGCTGTTGTTGATTCAGTGAAATAAATTTTTAACCGCACGTTATATCAGTTAGGAGTCTCATAATGAGACTCCTTTTTTATTTCTTCTATCTGCAGTGACAGTTGAAAAATGTTACACTATTCATTGTATGAAAGTACTATCGTGCGCTCCGTTTGTCTCTTAACACCCGGATAGAGGATATCGTTGTAGAGGAAGTCTATTATTTCATTGAAGCAAAAATTAAATGGTTTTCCTGCCCAATCGTGCGAACCTCCTGTAATTGAGTAAAGGTAATAAGCTTCCCCCAGCCCCTTCAATCGTTCTGCAATTGCCGAACCTCCATACAGCATGAGATATCCAGGATCATTTCCGGGGCAATAATGATGTGGTGCTACATTGTAAGGAACCGTTGGATCTCCGGTACCATGAAACAACTGTGTCGGTATTTTATTCTCTGCATTAATCGCATTAATATCAATAAGCGCTCCCGCCATACTGACAATCCCCGCAAACTGAAAATCCTTTAACACATTAGAATAATCTGTCATATATGCCAGATTCAATACAGTTTCTGCACCCGCACTTGATCCCAGCAAGATCACTTTACGCTTATCAATCTCAAAAGTAGAATCGTGGTAAAGAATATGCTCCACAGCACGCATCACATCACTCGAAGCATCTTCGATTGCCTTCTTCTTGTCCTCTGCCTTAATATCACATCCAAATCCTACATCCTTCATGGTAAGCCTGTAAGAAACCGATGCTACTGCATATCCTCGCGCAGCTAGCCTTTTTGAAAAATAGATCAAACCTTTTGAATCCCGCTCCCCGGTAACAAAACCACCACCATGTACACAGATAACCAATGGTAAATCACCTTTCGCTTCTACCGCACGATAATAGTCAAACTCCAGTTTTTCATCATCAATGGCCGCAAATTCATGTGTCTGCATCACTACTTTTTTGTAGTTATAAATGCTGTCCCTGTACAATTGATTTTGAGCGAATGCAGATGATACGTCCAGTAGTATGAATAGAATAAAAAACTGTCTCATAATATACATTTATAGACCAAAGATAATCAGAAGTCAATACCTACAACCGAATCATTCAGCTCTCCATCTATATATTCAATTGAATTATTGCCCCCCTTTCAGGCTCTATTTTATCACAAACATCAAACCCCAGGTTAATTATTTAAGAAGTTACGCAATGATGTCATCGTATAAAAAAAGGAACACACATTTTTTATATGTGAATAGTTTAGGTAAAAATTCTATTGCTTTATCGCAATCTGCTTGCAATCACAGGCAAAGTAAGGAACCAGATCCTGGAGGTAATAATTGATATTGGTCTTTTCAAAATGGAATTTTATAGAATCATTTGAAAATTGATTATAGTCATTTGATAAATATGAAAATATTTTCCACCTCTTACCTTGACCATCATACAGTGTATCATGATAACCTATTGAAATATTCATTGGATAATTAGCCGGTGTGGATTGAAAATCAGTAAACGTAAATTCACCGTCAAAATTTTCGAAGCGTATGGAATCTACATAGTCGTTATCAATGGCGGGGACATGCACCAAATCCATTTCATATAGAAAAATTCCGGTGGTGTCGTACACTTTGTAATGGCCGCTGATTTTCTCCCACTTCGTGAGCTCCGGTTCAGGTTCCGGCAAAGCGGTTTTATCTTTTTTACAAGAGAACAGGATAAAAAAGAGAACAAAACTATATGTTGCTAGTCGACTCAAATTCATTCATAATTGGGTATAAGATATAAAAAATGGGACAACTTTCGCTGTCCCATTTTAATATTAACCTTTAGCCACGCGGGCATTTAGATTTATTTTTCGTTCACCTCTTCGAAATCAACATCCGTAACTTCGTCTCCGGAGTTAGAAGCTCCTCCGTCTGCTGCTCCACCTTGTGCACCTCCATCAGCATTTGCTGCGTTGTACATCTCCTGAGAAGCTGCCTGGAATACTTCATTCAACTTGTTGATTGCTGCATCCAGATTAGCAACATTTTTCGCTTCATACTCTTTCTTCAACTCTGCCAAAGCATCTTCGATCGGTTGTTTCTTATCAGCAGGGATTTTGTCTCCGTACTCTTTCAACTGACGTTCAGTCTGGAAGATCATTGAATCTGCCTTGTTAATCAATTCGGCTTCTTCTTTTCGCTTTTTATCGGCATCTGCATTTGCTTCTGCTTCTGCTTTCATTCTTGCGATTTCTTCATCAGACAATCCTGAAGAAGCTTCAATCTTAATAGACTGCTCCTTACCTGTACCTTTATCTTTCGCAGAGATATTCATGATACCATTGGCATCAATATCAAATGTTACTTCGATCTGAGGAACCCCTCTTGGTGCAGGTGGAATATCCGTCAATTGGAATCTTCCAAGTGTTTTGTTATCCGCAGCCATCGGACGCTCACCCTGACATACGTGGATATCCACTGACGGTTGATTATCTGACGCTGTTGAGAATACCTCTGATTTTTTCGTTGGTATCGTTGTATTTGCTTCGATCAATTTTGTGAATACACCTCCCATCGTTTCAATACCTAATGATAGCGGCGTTACATCCAGAAGCAATACATCTTTTACTTCACCTGTCAATACACCTCCCTGGATTGCAGCACCGATAGCTACCACCTCATCCGGATTCACTCCTTTAGAAGGCTCTTTTCCGAAGAAATTCTTCACGGCATCCTGAATTACAGGAATACGAGTTGAACCACCTACCAGGATTACTTCATCGATGTCGCTTGTTGACAATCCTGCATTTTTCAATGCTGAACGACAAGGTGCGATTGTGCGCTCTACAATACTTGAGATCAATTGCTCAAATTTCGAACGTTGAAGTGTACGTACCAAGTGTTTTGGAATTCCGTCTACCGGCATGATGTATGGCAGGTTGATCTCTGTTGAAGTTGAAGATGACAACTCGATCTTTGCTTTTTCAGCTGCCTCTTTCAAACGTTGCAGAGCCATTGGATCTTTACGAAGATCTACTCCTTCATCGTTTTTGAATTCTTCAGCTAACCATGCGATGATTGCTTCATCCACATCATCTCCTCCAAGGTGTGTATCACCATCCGTTGCCAATACTTCAAATACACCGTCACCCAATTCAAGAACCGAAACATCGTGCGTACCTCCACCGAAGTCGAACACTACAATCTTTTGATCCACTCCTTTTTTATCCAATCCGTAAGCAAGCGCTGCTGCCGTTGGCTCGTTGATAATACGTTTGATCGTAAGACCGGCAATCTCTCCGGCTTCTTTTGTAGCCTGACGTTGCGCATCGTTAAAGTATGCCGGTACAGTTACTACAGCTTCCGTTACTTCCTGTCCAAGATAATCTTCAGCAGTCTTCTTCATTTTTTGAAGAATCATTGCTGAAATCTCCTGCGGTGTGTATTTTCTGTCGTCGATCACAACACGAGGTGTGTTATTATCTCCTTTTACTACTTCATAAGGTACTCTTTCAGCTTCTTTACGCGTATCATCATAAGATGATCCCATGAAACGTTTAATCGAGTATATTGTTTTGGTAGGGTTTGTAATTGCCTGACGCTTTGCAGGGTCCCCTACTTTACGCTCTCCCCCTTCTACAAAAGCTACAACTGATGGAGTCGTACGCTTCCCTTCAGAGTTCGCGATTACTACCGGCTCGCTTCCCTCCATTACGGCTACACACGAGTTTGTAGTTCCTAAGTCTATTCCAATTATTTTTCCCATGACTTTATTTTTCTGAATCGTTAAAAATCTGGTTCTTCTTAGTCAAAGGTTGTGCCAGTAGATTTTTCAATTAAAAACCATGACAACTTTGAAAGAAACCTGACGAAATATGAGTGAAACAAAAAAATAAACCGACAGAATGTCAGTTTTTGAATTAATCCAATGCCGCGTTGGAGTTATTTGACATTTCGATCATCTGCTCGAATTGTTCCGGAGACAGATCCGAATGGAAGTAACCTATCGGATTCACTTTCTCTCCATCCTTAATTACTTCATAATGCAAGTGAGGCCCGGTGGATTTCCCTGTTGAACCAATAAGACCGATCAACTCTCCACGTTTTACTTTCTGTCCTTCTTTTACTTTAAAGGCACTTAAATGGGCATACAAAGTCTGGTATCCGAAACCATGGTCTATGATGATACATTTTCCGTAGCCCCAAATATTGTTCTGAAGCTCTTTAACAACTCCATCACCCGTTACAAATACTTCCGTTCCTTTATTAGCAGTAAAATCAACACCTGTATGCATGTGTCGCGTTTTGTATACCGGATCAATCCGATATCCAAAACCAGATACGGCATGTTTCAACTCCCGGTTACGTACAGGCTGTATTGCAGGTACACATGCCAAAAGCTGTTCCTTCTGTTTTGCCAATTTCAATAATTCATCAAACGATAATCGTTGGGCATGTAATCTTCTTTCCAGACCATCAATCCGTTCTGAAGTATTCTTCAACAAATCTCCGTTAGGTAGCCTTAAAAGATCTTCGTATTTATCACTCCCCCCTGCTCCCATCCTTCTTAATTCTTCCGGAAAAGATTTCGCATGGAGCGCCAGACGATACATGTTTTCATCCCGCTGCTCCATTTCACTCAATACCTTATCCACAAGATCCATATCGGCGTTCATTCTGCTCAGTTCGCTTTTCACTGCTTCCAACTCCGCTTTCAATGCCTTCTCTCTCGGAGAGTCTACTCCACGCGCCAAAAAGTACGCTGCAGTACCTGCAATCAAAAGATTGGGAGCCAACCACAAGGAAATTTTCAGCAAACGTTTGCCGATAGATATTTTAACCTCCTCATAGGTCAGTGTTTCCGGATTGTATTTGTACTTCTTTTTGGACACCATGCAAAGGTAAGGGCATTTTCCCCATAAATGAAGTTAAAAAAAGCTAATCAAGTAGTGGATTCACAATTTCAAAGCGACAGATTCTATCTATATTCGCATTGAAAAACAGAAAACAAGATAGAAGATGAAGGAGTTTTTAGCTAAGAATTTTTACGGAAACACAGTTGAGAACTGGTTGATTTCCTTTGGAATTTTAATCGGAGCAATCATAATTGCCAAAATCTGCTACTGGGCAATCGGTAAGTATTTGAAGAAACTTACCGAGAAAACGAGCTCAAAACTGGATGATCTTTTGATCGACAAACTAGAAGAACCAGTCGTTTATGCAATTGGAATACTGGGATTCTTTTGGGGGTTTGAACGACTGACTTTCGGCGCCGGAGTTGACAGTTTCTTCAAACACATGTTCACCCTTATTTTTACGCTCAACATAACCTGGCTAATCGTTAGAACGGTTGATGCATTGGTGGAAGAGTATGTAGTTCCACTGGTTGAAAAATCAGAAAGCGATCTGGATGACCAATTGATGCCTCTGATCCGCAAACTCTTTAAAGCAATCCTGTGGTCTTTGGGAATTATTATTGGTCTCAACAATGCCGGATTTGATGTTGCAGCATTGATAGCCGGACTTGGTATCGGGGGTTTGGCCTTGGCTCTTGCCGCTCAGGATACGGTGAAAAATATTTTTGGAGGGATCATGGTCTACCTGGATAAACCATTCAAAATATCAGATCGCATCATTATCAGCGGGCATGACGGATTTGTAGAAGAAGTTGGAATCAGAAGTACCCGGATCAGAACGCTGGAAGGTCGTCAGATCACTATTCCAAATGCGCAATTCAGTGAAAGTCCGATCGAAAACATAACACGCGAACCTTCCCGTAAGATTGTGTTAAATCTTGGACTGACCTATGAGACAAATCCAGAGAAGATGGAACTTGCCATGAATTTGCTTAAACAAATCGCTGGTGAGCACCCTTCTACCACGGAAGATATTTTGGTTTCATTTAACAGTTGGGGAGATTTCTCGCTGGGTATTTTGTTCATATACTACATTAAACCCGAGGGTGATATTTTACAGACACAAACGGATATCAACATGGCCATTCTTCGTAAGTTCAATGCTGAAGGACTGGATTTTGCATATCCGACACAGACCATTTTCAGAAAGTGATCTTACATCGCTTGAATCAACTATTTTTGCAGCATAATATAAACAGTAATGACAGTAGCCGAAATCCGTAAAACTTTCTTCGATTTCTTCGCATCAAAAGGACATGAGATTGTGCCTAGTGCACCGATGGTTGTTAAAGATGATCCTACTTTGATGTTCGTGAACGCCGGAATGAATCAATTCAAGGATTACTTCCTTGGAAACGCCGTTCCAAAGGCCCGAAGAGTCGCCAATTCACAGAAGTGTTTGCGTGTTTCGGGTAAGCATAACGACCTGGAAGAAGTTGGTGTGGACACTTATCATCACACGATGTTTGAAATGCTGGGTAACTGGTCTTTCGGGGATTATTTCAAGGCCGAAGCGATTGGATGGGCCTGGGAATTACTGACAGAGGTTTATAAAATTCCGATTGAGCGACTCTACGTTACCGTGTTCGAAGGCGATGAAAAAGATGGCGTTCCCAGAGATGAAGAAAGTGTAAACCTGTGGAAACGACACATTGCTGCAGACCGAATCATATTAGCAAGTAAAAAAGATAACTTCTGGGAAATGGGGGATGTAGGTCCGTGCGGACCATGTACGGAGATTCATGTTGACCTGCGCCCGGATAGTGAACGAGCACAAAAAGACGGATTATCTCTCGTGAATCAGGATCACCCGCAAGTGATTGAAATCTGGAACAATGTATTCATGGAGTTCAACCGAAAAGCCGATGGATCATTGGAGCCTCTGCCGGAAAAACATGTGGATACAGGAATGGGCCTTGAGCGATTGGCTATGGCGCTTCAAGGCAAGACGTCTAACTACGATACGGATTTGTTCCAACGCCTGATCCGACACATGGAAAAAGTTTCGGGTGCAAAATACGGCGAAAATGAAAGCACTGACATTGCATTGCGTGTGATTGCAGATCACGTAAGAGCGATATCCTTTTCCATTGCCGACGGACAACTACCATCGAATACCGGAGCAGGTTATGTTATCCGAAGAATTCTAAGACGAGCGGTGCGCTACGGATACCAGACATTAAAATTGGAACAATCTTTCCTTGCCGACCTTTCAGGTGTTTTGGTAAGCGAAATGGGGAATCCATATAGCGAATTAATTCAGCAACAAGGATTAATCGAAAAAGTAATCCGTGAGGAAGAAAACAGTTTCTTCCGTACGCTTGAACAAGGATTAAAACGCATCGACCAGATTTTAAATGATCTTAAATCTAAAGGTGAGCAGATCATTCCCGGAACGGTTGTCTTCGAATTGTATGACACCTACGGATTCCCGGCTGACCTTACTTCATTAATCGCGCGGGAAAATAATTTCAGCGTCGACGAAAAAGGATTCGAAACAGAACTTGAAAAGCAAAAAGAGCGTTCAAGAGCTGCAACAGCAATGGAAACGGACGACTGGGTTGTATTGATTGACGATAAAGTAGAAGAATTCATTGGCTATGATCATCTGGAAGCTACAATCAAGATCGTGAAATACCGAAAAGTAGTTCAAAAACAAAAAGAATTTTATCAGGTTGTCTTCAATTTAACGCCATTCTATCCGGAAGGAGGTGGACAGGTTGGAGATGTCGGATACATAGAGGCAAACGGTGAAAAAACGAGTGTTTTCGATACAAAAAAGGAAAACAATCTGATCATCCATTTGATGCAGAATCTGCCATCGAATCCAAAACTGGAGTTTAATGCCGTAGTCAATGTGACCAAGCGATTGAATTCAGCCTACAATCACTCTGCAACTCACCTGCTTCATTATGCTTTGAGAGAGGTTCTGGGAACTCATGTGGAACAAAAAGGTTCATTGGTTTCTCCTGACTATTTGCGCTTTGATTTTTCGCATTTTGAAAAAGTGAGCGATGAGCAGCTGGAGCGCATTCAATCTATTGTTGCGGAGAAAATCAGACAAAATTTAAACTTGGAAGAATTCCGAAACACTCCGATCGATGTTGCGAAGGAAATGGGAGCAATGGCCCTGTTTGGTGAGAAATATGGTGATACGGTACGGGTTATCAAATTCGGAGATTCGATTGAATTGTGCGGAGGAACGCATGTCTCAAGTACGGGTTCAATCGGACTGTTCATCATTACAAGTGAAAGTGCAGTTGCTGCAGGTGTTCGCCGTATCGAAGCGATTACTTCGGAGCGAGCAGAAGACTATTACAAGCAAAAATCACAGTTGTTGGATCAGGTTAGCCTGGCATTGAAGAATCCGAAAGATTTGATGAAAGCTGTCACTGATCTTCAGGCAAGAAATCAGCAACTGCAAAAAGAGATCGAAGCTTTCCAGAAAGACCGGGCGAAAGCAATAAAAAATGAGCTAAAAGCAAAAATAACGGAGTCCAATGGGATTCATGTGCTCGCTGATATTGTTGATCTTGATGCGGGAGCAGTTAAAGACATCTTATTCCAGTTGAAAGGAGAATATGATAACTTTATTGGAATTATAGGAGGTAAGAGCGACGACAAATGCTCACTGAGTATGATCATTACCGAATCCCTTGCAAAAGAGAAAGGCGTTAATGCCGGACAACTGATCAAGGAAGCATCACCTTTGATAAAAGGCGGTGGCGGTGGACAACCCTTCTTTGCTACTGCAGGAGGTAAAGATGCAAACGGGTTGGATGCTGCCTTAAAATTGATCCAAGAAAAGATCTGAGTTTGAACGAACGAAAAAAAGTACTGCTGATCACTTATTACTGGCCGCCATCCGGTGGAGCCGGGGTTCATCGTTGGCTGCGCTTTTCAAAGTATTTCGGTGAAAACAACATTGACCTGACCGTATATTGCCCGAAAGACGCAGCATGGCCGGCGTTTGATGAAGCACTCCTAAAAGAAATAGACCCGTCTGTTACGGAATTAAGACGTCCTATTTTCGAGCCACACAAATACCTCTCCGGTGGTAGTACCGGCGTCGGGTTATCGGAGAAGAAAAAACGAAGTCTGATCAAAAAAATGATTGTTTGGGTTCGTGGAAATATGTTCATCCCTGATTCACGGGCATTCTGGATCAAGCCAAGTATTCGATTCTTGACTAAATACCTGAAAGAACATAACGATTTCGATGCAATAATTTCGACAGGACCTCCACATAGTACGCACATGATTGCTCTTGGTCTGAAAAAGAAATTCAATCTGAAATGGATTGCCGATTTCCGTGACCCCTGGACACAGATCGATTTTTATGACGATTTGAATATTGGAAAACGGGCAGATCGTATCCAGCACGAGCTCGAAGAAACCGTATTAAAAACAGCTGATGAAATCGTTACTATCAGTAACAGTTGTGCGGAAGGGCTGGAAGTGATTGCTGGAAAAAAAGTTCATGTCATTACAAATGGCTATACTTTTCCCGAATTCGATGCGGTTGAACCCGACAAAAATGGTGCTTTTACCATTACGCACTTCGGGTCAATGCCCTCTTCCAGAAACCCGGTAGTACTCTGGTCCGTGTTGAAAGACCTGATCGACTCTAATGCTAATTTCAAAGAAAAACTGAAGGTAAAACTGGTTGGAACCGTAGACATTTCTGTCGTGAACAGTATTCGTGAAGCCGGTATAGAACAATACGTGGAGTATATTGAACCCGTTCCTCATGCGGAAAGCATAGCCCTGCAACGTTCAACTCCCATCCTGCTACTAATCGCCAATACCTCAGGTAACGTAAAGGGAATTCTTACAGGAAAGTTTTTTGAATACCTGGGAGCGAAACGCCCCATTCTGGCAATCGGGCAAAAAGACAGTGACCTGGAAGCTGCCATGCAATCAACGAAAGCGGGATATTTCGCTACTCCGGAAGAACCGGAAGCTCTGAAAATGTACCTGGAAATAGCTTTTTCACAATTCCTGACGGGCGAATTAAATAGCACTTCTGAAAACCTGGAACAGTACAGTAGTAAAAAGCTGGCCGGAGATTTTTGTAAATTGATCTGAATCAGTTTTCTATGTTTCAACTAAGTTTGTATCTTTACTCTCGCAATTGACCAATTATGAGGTACTACATCATGACATTTGTTTCCATTGTAGTTGTGTTGACAATCAAGTCATACACTACCACAGCTCAGGATACACCTGTGAATGATGTTGAATTGGAAAAATTTGCGCACTACGATCTGATCAATAAAGCAGACACACTTCGTCATAAAAAAATCATCAGCCGTTTTGTACATGGAATAGCTTCTGACACATGTGTAACCGGAAAATATTTACAGCAAGGCGTACTTCCTAATCCTGATTTCGAAAGTTACGAGCGTTTGGAAAGAACAGCAACTGAACATGAGTTGGCTGATCTGGCAAGACATGAAAATCCGGTAATGCGGGTGTATGCAATCAATGCCATTGCTTCCCGTGATATTCAACTTAACGAAGAACTGTTGAATGACTTAATCATGGATTCTACCGAAGTAATGATTGTCGACGGTTTTATAACCCGGCAAGTTATTATCGGCGACTTAGCGGCAGGGTCGTTATTCAATTAAACTACCTGCGGATTCGCAAACATTCTTACATCTTCCCCGGTAATATCCTGACCACCAAGAATAATCAATCGTTCCACGATGTTTCTTAGTTCCCGGATGTTTCCTGTCCAGTTCAACTTTTGCAACTCTTCAAGTGCTTCATTCGTGAAATTTTTCCTTGCGATACCATGTTCCGCACACACAAGAGTCATGAAGTGTTCTGCCAATAACGGAATATCATCCCTGCGATCATTCAATGAAGGAACATGAATAAGTATTACAGCCAAACGATGATAAAGGTCTTCCCGGAAGTTTCCTGCTTCTATCTCTTTACGAAGATCTTTATTGGTCGCAGCGACAACGCGCGCATTCACTTTAATATCCTTTTCACCTCCAACACGTTGAATCACGTTTTCCTGTAAGGCACGAAGCACCTTCGCCTGCGCACTTGCAGACATATCTCCAATCTCATCCAAGAATAAGGTTCCTCCCGATGCCAGTTCGAATTTTCCTTTTTTCTGTTTTACAGCAGACGTGAATGCCCCTTTTTCGTGTCCAAAAAGTTCACTTTCTATCAATTCAGAAGGAATTGCCGCACAATTCACTTCCACAAATGGCGCATCTTTTCGGTCGCTTAAATCATGTAAAGAACGAGCTACCAACTCCTTTCCTGTTCCATTCTCTCCTGTAATCAATACACGGGCATCCGATGGCGCAACCTTTTCGATCATTTCCTTGATCTTCTGAATCCCCTCCGTATCTCCAATAATAGATGAGCCTTTAAAACGATTCACGGTTTTCTTAAGCACTTTCTTTTCCTCGATCAGTAACGTTTTGTCCTTTGCGTTTCGGACAGTCACCAATATTCTATTGAGATCAAGCGGTTTTTCAATAAAATCAAATGCTCCTTTCTTAATCGCCTGAACGGCAGTTTCAATATTTCCATGGCCACTGATCATGATCACAGGTGTATCAACATCAGCAGCAAGCAATTCATCCAACACTTCCATCCCATCCATTTCAGGCATCTTGATATCGCAGAATATGATATCGTAATGCTCTGATTTTGCTTTCAAAAATCCTTCTTTTCCATTCTCTGCCTCATCTACCTCAAACTCTTCAAATTCAAGGATCTCGCGTAATGCTCTTCTAATCGCTCTCTCGTCATCAATGATCAGGATCTTACTCATTTTACTTTTTTATTTATAAAGTTATAAATTATTCAAACTTAAGGCGCCCTCCTTCAAGGAATAAGGTGATACCAAAACCTTCGTAGAACCAAGTGTCCGAATAGCCCAAAGGACCTTCATCGCGGCAATAGGCAACATGGATTTTCGAATATCCGTTACCCATGGATGATCCAACCGTTCTTTATAGGTTGACGATTCCGACCATTCCAGAACACTCATCAATTTATCGAATGGCAGCTCAATCGTTACGTCCGGATTCGAATAAGGCATTTCAAAAATCATTTCGAAAAAGGTCTCAAAAGTTCCCGAGGCTCCGATCAGTGTTTTAGCGCCTTTCAGTCCGGACAATTGGCTGGCATGCCTGTCCAGAAATGCGTATACCTTTTTCCGATCCAGCAAGGTAAATTCTGCAGGTTTATTCAGCTCCTGAAAAATACGGGAGACTCCGATATTCAGACTTTCTATACCAATAATTCCTGAAGCATCTGCTGTAATAAATTCGGTACTTCCTCCACCGATATCCATAATCACTGCAGGTTCTGCAGCAAAATCATGTGCCCAGCTTACACCATTAAAAATCAATTCGGCTTCCTGTACACCCGAAATAACGTGAATCTCCAGTTGCAGTTCTTTAGCAGCAAAGTCAATTAATTCTGATCTGTTCTTCGCATCTCTTATTGCAGAAGTACCAAAACCAAGCTTACGGGTTACTCCAAGTTTCCGACATTCATCACAGTAAATCCGCAAGGTCTGCTTTGCTCTGCTCATCGCATCAGGAGAGATGAAACCTTCATTGATTCCCCCCATACCGATCATTACAGGTATGCGCTCCGTATGTACAACAGAAATTTTACCATCCATGACATCAGCCACCAGAAGGTTAAATGTGTTTGTCCCCAGATCTATTACTGCGCTTCTTGTCATTATGTGTTTCTAAGCCACTTTAACAAATGTCTCAATTTCAATCGATGGCCGAATTGCAAGATACCATTCTTATACAATCTCGATGCTATCCCCAACATAATAAACGTTGAAACGATCAACGTTATTAGCGACAAGTATATCTCATAAGAATGTCCGGGGGCATAACCCTGCGCAAGTTTAACCATCACCACAACCGGCGATGTAAATGGCAGGTAATGAAAAACAGTACTCATAGTGCTTTCAGGATAGTTCATATAATAGTACCCTGAATACAACGAAAAGCACAACACCGCAATCAACGGAAGTACAAATTGCTGCCCGTCACTTTCTGAGCCCATCGTAGCACCAAGACCTGCAAAAAGCGCCCCGTAGAAGAAATATCCTGTTACGAAAAACAACAGGAAGAATCCTATCATGTTGCCGAATTGAATCCGTTCATAAATCAGTTCGACAAACCGGTTGTACTCTTTTGCAGCCAGAAAGCTTTCCTGGTAGGACTTGTCGCTGGCTTCAATAGCCAATTGCTGCACATTGAGATTGGAAGCATCAAACATATCCATAAAGACAAATTCACGCATCAGATAGAGTCCTGTAGTTATGATTATGACCCAGATCATAAACTGAATAAATGCCGCCATTCCAATTCCAAGCAACTTGCCCAGCATCAATTCTCTGGACGAAACCGAACTCAATACCACTTCTACAATACGGTTGCTCTTTTCCCTGTTCACGCTGCGAAGAATCGTCATTCCAAACAAGAAGATGAATGCAAAGATCAATGCACCAAACACCAATCCGACCCAACCTCTGAGATCAGAAGCTTCATCATGAGGGTCATAAACATCTCTGAAAACAACATTCATCGGCTGTTTTATCTTTCTGAAATCTGCAATTGAAAGATCCGTAAACTGCTTAACCATAATCTCTTCCAACCTGCGCTCATATTCAAATTGAATCCGGGTTTGCATTCGCACATCCGGTTGATGTCTGTAGAAAACAAATGCCAGTTTGTTGGACAGTACTTTTTCATTTACTTCCAGCAATGCATCATATTCCTGATAACGTTTTCCATCGCGAAATTCATCCAGCTCAATGTAGCCGTCTGCAAATGCATATTCGACATTGGGGTCTGGATGTGCGAGTATTTTCGTCTCCATGATGTTGGCTGGGTCTGCTATTAATACCTTCCAATGCTGCTTTGAATTCCCCCCAAAAGCAAACAAAAGGTAAATCAACCCAAGAATAACCAACGGACCAAGTACAGATAATAGTAAGAATGAACCTGACCTCACACGTTCCTTCCACTCGCGAACTGCTATTAATAAACTATGCTTCATGGGACTCATTTTTTGGTTGAACCAGATCAATAAACACGTCCTGCATGCCAGGAAGAACCTCCCATGCCGCCTCAATTTTTACCTGACCTAACAATACGCGCAGTAAGTCTTCGAACGTATTGTCATTTCTCATTTTTACTGTAACCACGAAACGATCATCTCCCAATTCCTGTTTGTCGTCAATTTCAAAACCTGCCCATAAGGCATTTACAAAGGCAATCATATTCCCTCGGAACCGCACGGCATAAATTCCGGACTTGCGTTCTTCTCTCAATTCTGAAATGCTTCCTTCTGCAACTTTCCGCGCATTGTGAATTAATGCTGCCCGATCGCAAATCTCTTCCACACTTTTCATATTGTGAGTAGACAACATGATAGTTCGCCCCTGATTCTTCATGTCTATCAAGGTAGATTTGATCAACTCAACATTAACCGGATCAAAGCCACTAAACGGCTCATCCAGAATCAACAGTCCCGGCTCATGCAGCACGGTTGCAATAAACTGGATCTTTTGTGCCATCCCTTTTGAGAGTTCTTCTATCCGCTTTTTCCTCCAATCGTTGATTTTGAAATAATCCAGCCAATAATCAATCTTCTGATTAACATCCGATTTAGATAGTCCTTTCAAGCGACCCAAAAACATGAGATGCTCATACACTGTCATATTCCGGTACAAACCTCTTTCCTCCGGTAAGTACCCGATCTTCCGCACATCATCATCTGTCATGAGATTGCCTCCCAATCTGACTGAGCCTTCATCCTGACGGATGATTCTATTAATGATGCGGATCAAGGTCGTTTTCCCTGCTCCATTTGGTCCCAACAGCCCAAACACCTCGCCTTTATAAACAGACATCGAAACATTGTTCAATGCCTCCTTTCTGTAAAAAGACTTGCTAATGCCTTTGATATCGAGAATGATCTCCTTCATACTGCAAGATAACAATTGAAAGTGGTTTGCGTTACATCAGCCCATAATGTAGCCAACATTAGTTGGTTGATAGAGTAGCCATCCTGTAAGGCTAAAACGACTGGCATGACTTAAGCGTACTTCATGTTCCATTCCCTCGGTGCGAAACATAACACAGTTGTTGCCACTTGGTTCGATCGTTCTTTCTCCGTCTTCGTGATAAATAACCAATTCTCCCCCGTCACCGTCCTTCCATTCGTCATTAAAATAAAGAATAAAAGTGATTAGCCGATTCGAACGATCCCTGAATTGATCAACATGTTTTTTATAAAATGTTCCCTGCGGATAATGAGCGAAATGAAATTCAAATCCCGACAAACTCATATAGCACAATCGATTAAAATGAGCTATCATCTCTTCAACCAGATCATAAAACTCCTGTATTTCAGGTCGATCCCGTTCCCTGTCCAGCCAAAATGTCTCATCCCCACGAATGCGGGTTACAATCTGATTATCTGCCAATGCGCCAATACCTGCCTTATCAAACTGCTGTTCGTCAAGCTTTTTATTAAGGTATGATTTTAATTTTTCATACGCTGAAAGTGGAAGGAAGTCTCCAATCACAACAAAGTCGTGCTGAGCCATTTGATCGATCCAATCGACCCACTTTTCCTCTTCAAATATTGCCATAAAGGCGAAAAGAAAAATCTATAAATACACTAAATTAATTAGCAACACCCACCTCCATCGTAGAAGTATGTTGATTCGGAAATAAAAATATCGTTTCTATTTAATTTTTTAAGATTTCCGGCAGTTTTATCGCACACCGCCAGTGGTTGATTATTGAGCATCATGTGTCCTTCTCCATCATCAAAGAAGTCTTCTTCTCCGAAGTAAATAGCGGTCTTACCTGTGAATACACAAGG
>QKAV01000068.1 GCA_003247185.1 Crocinitomicaceae bacterium | reverse complement strand
GGCTGATGTTATTCGCTATCTCAGCGATAAGAATAAATGCTAACTTTGAGTTCCTAATTTAAGCAAATGAAACGCATTTTTCTACTCCTTGTTGCTGTTGCATTCTTTATTTCAGCTTGTTCGAATACTGAACATCCTGAAGGACTGGAGGAACAAACGGTCATTGAAGATGTGCATTCATACGCATATATTCACGAGGTGAAAACCCTCCACCTTGACCTGGATCTGGAAGTCGATTTTAACAATAATACAATCTATGGTATTGCCTCGCATACCATTTCAGATCACACGACTGACAAAATGATATTTGATATCAATGGTCTTGAAATCATCAAAGTAACTTTAGACAGTGGCGTTGAAACAGATTTCAAAATCGGGAAAAATGACGAGCTGCTTGGTCAACCATTAGAAGTAACCATAAAGCCTAACACGAAACAAGTCAATATTCAATATAAGACAACTGATCAATCCGGCTCACTGGACTGGCTGCCTCCTTCTCTGACCAGCAGTAAAAAGTATCCGTTCCTTTACACGCAGGGGCAGGCCATATTAACACGTACATGGATTCCTGTACAGGACAGTCCGCTAAACAGAATTACATATAGTGCAACAATCAAAGTTCCTTCCGAACTCTTAGCCGTTATGTCTGCGGATCAGCTTTCTCCTAAAAATGCAGATGGTATCTATAAATTCAAAATGGATCAGGCTATTCCGTGTTACCTGATCGCTCTGGCTGTAGGTGATTTGGAATATGTGAAACTGGATAGCCGATCAGGAATCTATGCAGAACCGCAACTCATCGAAAAATGCGCTTACGAGTTTGAAGATCTCCCGAAAATGATCAATATCGCTGAAAAGATTTATGGTAAATATCAATGGGATCAATATGATGTTGTCATGCTCCCCTATTCATTTCCTTTTGGCGGAATGGAGAACCCGAGACTTACCTTTGCAAATCCAACACTTATAGCGGGTGACAAAAGCCTTGTTTCCGTAATTGCTCATGAATTAGCCCATTCATGGTCCGGAAATCTGGTTACCAATGCAACGTGGAATGATTTCTGGCTCAACGAAGGATTTACTGTCTATTTTGAAAACAGAATCATGGAAGAGCTTGAAGGCAAAGAGATTGCCAACATTCTTGCGATCATCGAATTCCAGGACCTGGTAGAATCTCTTGCATTGATTGAAGACAGTGAAAATCCGGAGGATGCCAATCTGAAACTGGATCTGGAAGGAAGAGATCCGGATGACGGTATGACTGATGTAGCTTATATTAAAGGGGCCTATTTCCTTCGTACCTTAGAGCACACCGTAGGACGTAAAAAATTTGATGAATTCCTGAAAGGGTATTTCGCAGCCCATGCTTTTCAGACGTTGACCACGGAAAAATTTGTTTCTTATCTGGAAGAGCATCTTTTAAATCCGAACAAGATTGAATTCAATACGAAGGAGTGGATTTACCAACCGGGACTTCCTGAAAATTGTATTAAAATTTCCTCTCCCCGCCTTGAAGCGATGGAAGCGTTTGCCCATATCGCAGACCAGGGAGGTGACTTATCGAAGGACAATGCATTCAGGAAACTAAAATTGAGTGATCACATCACGCAGGAATGGCAGACCTTCATCCGCGGATTAAACAAAAATGTCTCTCATTCGCAACTTGCCTTCATCGATCAGCAGTTAGGCTTAAGCACTCAGGCAAACGACATTCTAAAATCCGATTGGTTTAAACTCTGTGCAAGAGTCAATTATACTCCTGCATTTCCGGAAATGAAGAAATACCTGACCAAAGTAGGAAGACGTTGGCTCGTTGAAGGAATTTATGCAGAATTAGCAGAGTCCAAAGATCCAAAGCGCTTAGAATTTGCCAGAGAGGTTTACGAAAATGCCAAAACAAACTACCACACGGTAACAGCACGAAGTGTTGCGCAACATTTGGGATTGAAGTAAATCAACCTCTTCGGCGCTCAAGTAAAGACATCATCATTACGGAAAGTACAAGCCTTTCTCCCTGATCTTTACTCAGTTCACCTAGCTTTACAAGGGTAAATCTTCTTCCCCAAAAGGATGCTTCTTTGGACAAACGGGCAACTTCTGTCGTTCCGTCCATTCGCTTTACAATGTATCTTGGATTGAGAAAGTACCCGCTAAACAAGCCTACTAATGGCAATTCTCCCAATAATGCATCAAAGAATTTCGCCCATGGATTTTCTTCACGGATAATAAATTCCAGATTTCCATTTGCATTGAACACCTCGTAATGTGCATTAAAAATAGAACGTGCTCCTCTTCTTCCCACACGTCCCACCAATTCTCCGGAGGCATCCGTAAATGCATAATTCGCATTGAAATCAATCACCCGATCAGCATTAATTGTATAGAGAACTGTATTTCTGCTTTCATCAGAAAAAACCTGTATCGCTTCTTTCAATTTGAACATTTTTTGCCTTACATAAGCAATAATTGTCCCGGATGAATCCTTCGCAACAAAGTCATTCGCCAAGGTTCCGATCTTGAATTCAAATTCAAGTGGATAGGCAAAGTTTTTTGTTTCTTCTTGTGATATAATCCCCTGATCAAGTGTTTCTTCCATGAGTAGTAGCTTTAATTTAATGCGCTGATTTTCTCCTCCAAAATAGCAATTTTTGTTAAAGCATCAGATTCTTTTTTGCGTTCCAGTTCAACTACCTGGTCCGGTGCCCCACTTACAAATTTCTCGTTCTGCAATTTCTTCTGTACACTTACCAGGAATCCCTTCGTGTAGTTCAGTTCTTCCGTCAGTTTTTCGCGTTCTGCATCCACATCAATAGCTTCTCCGAAAGGAATAAAGAACTCATTACTATTTACAAGGAATGAATTGGATCGCTCCACTTTGTCACTAACATAACTCAGTTGAGACAAATTTCCCAATTTCTTGATCACAGCGTCAAAACGGCTCATTTTTTCACTGTTCACTTTCACGAACATCTCTAACTTAACTTTAGAGGCTACATTGTTCTTCTTGCGGATATTTCTAATCCCGGTAATGATCTCATTTGCCGTTGCAAAATCTTTGATTATTTCTTCATCATAAGAACTAAATGATGGCCATTCTGCGATGATCAGATCATCTCCTTCCGAACGGTCGCGCAGCGAATGCCAGAGCTCTTCCGCGATAAACGGTGTAAAAGGTTGTAAGATTTTCAACAGGTCTTCAAAGAAATCTTTGGTAGTGCTCAATGTCTTTGCATCAATCGGATGTTGATATCCCGGTTTAACCATCTCCAGATACCAACTACAGAAATCATCCCATACCAACTTGTATGTTGCCATAAGCGCTTCCGAAATCTTGAAACGATCAAAAAGATCATTGATATTCTTCAATTCTTCACGGAAACGATTACCAAACCATTCGATGGCAATCTTTGATGACTCCGGCTGATCCAGATCTTCGCGAACTTCCCAGGAATCAACCAAACGGAAAGCGTTCCAGATTTTATTTGAGAAATTTCTACCTTGTTCACATTGCGAACTATCAAAAGGCAAGTCATTTCCGGCAGGTGACGAAATCAAAATTCCAATACGCACCCCATCTGCTCCAAACTTATTGATCAGATCAATCGGATCAGGTGAGTTCCCCAGCGACTTCGACATTTTACGTCCGAGTTTATCCCGTACAATTCCGGTATAATAAACATTTCTGAAAGGAAGATCTCCCATGTACTCATATCCGGCGATGATCATTCTGGCTACCCAGAAGAACATGATTTCCGGGGCAGTAACCAAGTCATTTGTGGGATAATAATACTTGATCTCCTGATTTCCTGGTTGCGTTAATCCGTTAAAAACTGAGATCGGCCATAACCAACTGGAAAACCAGGTATCCAATACGTCTTCATCCTGCTTTAAATCAGATGTTGCTATCGTTCTACCGGATTTTTCACTTGCCAGCTGAGCCGCTTCTTCCGCTGTTTTAGCAACAACGAAATCTTCACTCCCCTCTCCAAAATACCATGCCGGAATGCGATGTCCCCACCACAATTGACGGGAAATACACCAATCTTTGATGTTTTCCATCCAGTGACGGTAAGTGTTTTTAAATTTTTCCGGATGGAACTGGATATTTCCATTCATTACATTCTCCAATGCTGGTTGCGACAGCTCTTTCATGTCTACAAACCACTGCAATGACAGGCGCGGTTCAATCACAGCATTGGTACGCTCACTATATCCTACTTTGTTGATATGATCATCTGTTTTAACCAAATATCCTTTATCATGCAGTTCTTTTTCTATTGCCTTACGCACCTCGAAACGATCCATTCCTTCATAATGCAATCCGTGCTCGTTCAAAGTACCGTTCGCATTTAATATATCTATCGTTTCTAAGTTGTGTTTTTTACCTAATTCGTAATCATTCGTATCATGAGCAGGTGTTACTTTCAGGCAACCCGTACCGAATTCCATGTCTACATAATCATCTAAAATGATCGGAACTTCTCTGTTTGCAATCGGAACGATTGCTTTTTTACCGTGCAAATGCGCATGACGCACATCATTCGGATTTACACAGATAGCACTGTCGCCCAAAATTGTTTCCGGACGTGTAGTTGCAATTGTCAGCCACTCATCATCCGTTCCAGCTACTTTATAGCGTACGTGGAACAGCTTTGAGTTTACTTCTTTATAAATTACCTCTTCATCAGAAAGAGCAGTTAATGCTTCCGGATCCCAGTTCACCATTCGCATTCCGCGATAGATCTTCCCTTTCTTATAGAGATCAATAAACACATCAATCACGGATTCCGAATATTCCGGATCCATTGTAAAACTGGTTCGTTCCCAGTCGCAGGAAGCTCCCAGTTTTTTAAGTTGTTCGAGAATGATTCCACCATGCTTATCCTTCCATTCAAATGCATGGCTTAAAAACTCTTCGCGCGTCAGATCAGATTTCTTAATTCCTTCAGCACGCAATTTCTGAACTACTTTCGCTTCTGTAGCAATAGATGCATGATCCGTTCCGGGTACCCAGCAGGCATTTTTACCTAACATTCTGGCACGACGAACCAATACATCCTGAATGGTATTGTTGAGCATATGCCCCATGTGCAGAACTCCGGTTACATTTGGAGGAGGAATGACGACCGTGTAAGCTTCTCTCTCGTCCGGTTCAGAATGGAAGTATCCTTTTTCCATCCAGTATTTGTACCACTTCTCTTCCGCCGCTCCAGGGTTGTAATTTTTCTGCGTTTCCATTCAAATCAATTTTGCCGCAAAATTAAGAATATCGTTCGAAAGGAGTCCAAGACTGACAAAGCATTATTTTTGCAAAAAACACTTTTATGCGTCTTTTCTATTTCATTGCCATCCTTTCACTCCTTGTTTCATGCAGTCACAAGGGAGAATCTGCCGATCTGATCATCCACAATGCAGTGGTTCATACAATGACGGATTCAAAAGAAAAAATAGATGCAATTGCCATTAAAGACGGAAAAATCCTGGAAATCGGTGCTGAACGTCAAATTTTGAATAAATACAGTGCTGATGAATATATTGATGCGCAGCAACGTGATGTTTATCCCGGATTAACAGATGCTCACGGACATATTTTCAATTATGCCCGATTAAATTTAAGCGTAGATCTGGTTGGCTGTAAATCGTACGACCAAATGTTAGTTCGAATAGAAAAATACCATGGAAAGCACAACCTGCCCTTTATCATAGGTCGGGGTTGGGATCAGAGCATTTGGGGAGAAAATGAATTGCCCAATAACAAAAAACTGAATGAACTCTTTCCTGATATCCCTGTTTGCCTCTATCGTATAGACGGACATGCACTCCTGGCCAACGATAAATTAATTCAAGCATCAAATGTATTTGAGCGATTTAAGAATGAAGAAGAATTGAATAACGGAGGTTACATTATTTACGACGAGGAAGGAAATACAACTGGAGTCTTTGTGGATAACGCTATGAACCCCATACTTGATTTCCTGCCTGATTTTCCTGAAAAGGACCTTCAGGCACAGATTCTGGAAATTCAAAGTGAATTGTTTTCGTACGGAATTACGGGAGTTCATGAAGCCGGTGTAACTGAAACCGAAGTAAAAATATTGGAGAAGCTGATCGGCAATAACAAACTGTCGATGAATATCTATGCCATGCTTCTTCCAAC